>NZ_JAAHHE010000326.1:0-6685 GCF_010692525.1 Moorena sp. SIO3B2 | reverse complement strand
TCAGGGTTCACAATGATGCCCAATCTGACCAGTTGAATCAATCTATTCAAGCTCGTGCTTTTACTACAGGTAAAGATATCTTCTTTCGGCAGGGGGAATATAACCCTGGGAGTCGAGGAGGGCAGGAATTGATTGCCCATGAATTGACCCATGTGGTGCAGCAAAACCAAGGTAAATTGCGGTCTACGATAAACTTTAAAAGTGGGATAAATATAAACGATGATGCGGGATTTGAAAAGGAAGCAAATTTGAAAGGAAAAGAGGCATTACAACATCCTGTTTCTATACTTAACACCCCTTTAACAATGTTTCCAATATCCAATTATGAGAAACCTGTGCAAAGAGCTCCTGAGGAAAAGGATGACCAAAAGAAACAATTAATTGACTGGATAGCCGATATTGTTAAAAAACAGTTGGAAACATTAAACTATAGAATCGGTGGTAGTTTCGCAGCAAAAACGGAATATGGTTTTGAGAGAACCCCACAAGATATTGATTTAGAGTTTTGGAGTTATGAAGATGCCTTAAAGGCGAAAGAGTTACTAAAGGCTTACGAAAAAACAGAAAACGAAGATGAATCGTACCCTCAATTGCTTTACTTTCTCCCTCTGGAAGAAGAAGCACCAGTGAGTGTAACAATGTTAGCGATGGGCAAGAGAGCTAAAGTAGAAAATCGCGGTTCTCTATTAACAATAGAGCTCAATAATGAAAATTACCGTCAAGGAGCCAAGGATTTCAAAAAATTACCAAATACAAGATATGAAAAGCAGCCACCTACAATGAGAAGGAACTCTTTAATAGCTGGATCCTTGGAGAGATATAGCTATAATCTAGTACTAGGTAAAGAAGACACGAAACAAGACAAAAAGTTTTTGGAGCATATGATCGGCAGTCTAACAGCCGAAGAGAAAGGGAAATTATTTCAGGAAATAATGGAAAGGTTTGATTGGGATATGATCAAAGACCCTCCCATAGCGGATCAGTATGACGAAGAAGAAGAACTGGATGAGTCTGACGAGGAAGAAGAAGTGGATCACACCCAAAGAATGGAAATAGCAAGTAAAACCCTGCAAAAATTGATAGAGAATTCCAGTAAATGAAATAAGGTCTGTCGTGATCGCTTGCCTCGTAGTGCGATCGCACTCTGTAGGGTGGGCAAATGGACATGATTCCTAATTAAATTGCCAAACTCTCATCATTTGCCCACCCTACCCCTGCTCTGTTGTTGCTTGGGTTAACAAAGGAAGCTATGCCACGTTGGTAGGGATGTAGCGCGGTCTTGAGGTGAACCCCCTCAGTGCCATTCGGCTATATCATGATTAGGTGACGTTTGCCGAGTATTTAAGATTTAACCAAGCTCATGGGTAATCTACGACAAAGCCAAACCAAAAACACACAAACTCCAGATCAGTCTCTTGTATCGGGAAGTAGGAAGCCAACATACCACCCAGTCGAGGAACTGCAAGGAATAATCGGTAACCGAGCACTGGGTAATCTAATTAAATCCCAGCAATACAAATCTGGAGAAGTTCATCGTTCCCAAGATCCTCTGCTGAGTAGTGTCTCCCCTGTTAGTGGGCAACCAATTCAGCGAATGCCAATGTTTAGGGGACTTTCCCATGAGTTAATGGGCCATTGGCAGCAGGGCAATCCAGTACAGGCGAAGCTAACTATTGGTGAAGCTGGGGATAAGTATGAGCTTGAAGCTGACCGAGTAGCATCGGAAGTAGTGGATCGGATTAACGCACCAGTTTCTAGTTTGTCAACTCAACATCAGTCGATTCAAGCTCAAGGTCAGCAAGATGAACTGATGAGGAAGCCAATGGTGCAGCTTAAATCCATCGAAGGTGGAATGGCGGCTACCCCAGAGTTGGAAAGCTCAATCCAACAGGCAAAGGGGTCGGGGATGCCGATCGCACAGAGTATCCGGAAACCAATGGAACAGTCGTTTGGGGCAGATTTTAGTGGAGTCAGGGTTCACGCTGATGCCCAATCTGACCAGTTGAATCAATCAATTCAGGCTCGTGCTTTTACCACAGGTAAAGATATCTTCTTTCGGCAGGGGGAATATAACCCTGGGAGTCAGGAGGGGAAAAAGTTAATTGCTCATGAGTTGACTCATGTGGTGCAGCAAGGAGGTGGCAAAGTTGTGACTAATCAATCTGTTAGGGTCAGCGCAGCTCCTGTAGCTAGGATCCAGTGTATGTCTTTGATGCAGTTCCAAGACAAGTACGAACTAAAAACTGTTCAACAGCAGGGACAAAATCCTCCTCGGACTTCCTATGTACATCACAAGTTAGTTGGTCATCGACCCAATCAACCATATCCCCAGTTTAATTACGGCTATGTGGCAAATGTTCCTACCTATCCGGGAGGTACAACTCCAAACGCAATCGCTACTAAGTATGAGGAGGGGTTTGAAGATAAAACAGAGATGTCTTATCGATTTAGGCTAGTAGTTGGGGTGAATAAATACAAAAGCTTAATGAGGGCTAGAAGTGAGGATGAAATCAGAGATGTGATTAATAATACAGGCAATTTTAACTATCCAGGGATTGTTTTTGGATTTACATGGGAACCGTTTTGGGTTAAAAAATCTACCAACCAAAAGGCAGATTCAAATCAGATAGAAACAGACTTCGGGACACTTAATACTCAGGAGCAGGATCAAGCAGAAGCAACATTAAAAGAAGCTAACTATCTACCTTATGGGGTATTTAGGGATGAAATAACTAAAAGCCAATACACTCAAAGATGTGTGAATGACCTAAAAAATCGATTTAACATACCAAACATTTATATTCATATTGGGGATGCCGACGCGCTTAGTCTCAAAGTTCCAGAGGAGCAATCTCGACACGGTCATTATCAACCCATGGGTTTATTTTCCAAGTACGACCAACTCCTTACACGTCATCAGACTAAAGGAAGACAACTCCCCTATCTTGCCAGCGGTGGGTACGAGCTGCGTCAAGGGGCTCAGGGTGGAGATTTGCCTGCTGATGACGATTTGAGTGTACTGGCTAATAAAATTGATATGAAGGTTCGTCGGATTATTTCAAAAGTAGATCCTAGGGCACCATATTTTCCTGAACCTAATACACTTATAAAGTATGAAGCACTCTTAAAGAATCCAACAGACCCTAACAGCGGACTCAAAAATCGATTGTTCGGTATCAAAGGTGGGGAAGGAAGGGAGCTTATGAAAAATGTACTCGGCGGCCTCCGAGGAGATCTCAAGGAATATGCCTTCTTCAAGCCCAAGGCGGCAATAGCTACATCAACAGCAGGTGGAGGCGAGCGCCTCAAAGCAAGACCCCTACCAAACTACAACCCTCACGAGAAGCAGTTGATTTTAAGAAGGAATATTCCTCCAAATATACTCCGATCTGCTTTGAGAAAGGTTTTGACATCGGCACAGTCTCATGCCCACCCAAGAGGCTGGATAACTCAAGTCGGAATGGGTCTAGGTTTAGATTGGTATGGAGTTCAGCAAATTTATCAACAACAGGTTAATAACTCTGGAAATGCTGAGATTAGAAAAGTTTTAAATGACTTGCTCCCAAATTTTCATCAAGGAAGACCACGAAGGATAACCAATGCTCAGAGAGGTCTAGTTGAAAGGATGGCACAATCAACAATTACTGCCATCGAGAGTTTCTTAGCAGAATTGGAACAGATCATCATAAAAAAAGCCCAATAGTTGAAGTGGATGGGGATATTCCCAATCCAGACTGACAGTTTCACTCCCCTACACCGATAACCTACTCGGTAATATGATTGGTTGTTAATTTCGCAAACTATTTAAGATTTAGTCAAGCTCATGGGTAATCTACGACAAAGCCAAACTAGACAGACACAAGCTCGAGATCAGTCAATAGTATCAGGAAATAGGAAGCCAACATACCACCCAATCGACGAACTGCAAGGGATAATCGGCAACCGAGCACTGGGTAATCTAATTAAATCCCAGCAATACAAATCTGGAGAAGTTCATCGTTCCCAAGATCCTCTGCTGAATAGTGTCTCCCCTGTTAGTGGGCAACCAATTCAGCGAATGCCAATGTTTAGGGGACTTTCCCATGAGTTAATGGGTCATTGGCAGCAGGGCAATCCAGTACAGGCGAAGCTAACTATTGGTGAAGCTGGGGATAAGTATGAGCTTGAAGCGGACCGAGTAGCATCGGAAGTAGTGGACCGGATTAATGCACCAGTTTCTAGTTTGTCAACTCAACATCAGTCGATTCAAGCTCAAGGTCAGCAAGATGAACTGATGAGGAAGCCAATGGTGCAGCTTAAATCCATCGAAGGTGGAATGGCGGCTACCCCAGAGTTGGAAAGCTCAATCCAACAGGCAAAGGGGTCGGGGATGCCCATCGCCGAAAGTATCCGGAAACCAATGGAACAGTCGTTTGGGGCAGATTTTAGTGGGGTGAGGGTTCACAGTGATGCCCAATCTGACCAGTTGAATCAATCTATTCAGGCTCGTGCTTTTACTACAGGTAAAGATATCTTCTTTCGGCAGGGGGAATACAACCCTGGGAGTCGAGGAGGGCAGGAATTGATTGCCCATGAATTGACCCATGTGGTGCAGCAGAATAGAGCCTCTGTGCAACGCCAATTAAACCAGCATAATGGGAGTGAATTTGACCATAACGATAAAATTAGTACTAATGAAAGTGCTCCCGTAGATGTTGTACAGCGTCGAGTGGGATATGAATTTGAAGCACAGTGGAATGTGCGAAATGTAAGTAACTGGCAACAAGCCCAGCAAGACTTTCAACGTGCTAAGACTCAACGGGATTTAGCGATCAATATTAAAGTGGCTAAAGTAATGGCTGAACAACCTTCCATAAAAATAGTTGAGCTTACTAACCACGAAAAGGGATTGGATCAACAAGGTCGTTTAGACCTATGGTTTACTGACGATAGTCAATCTACTCTAACTAATGCCGGTCAAGCACTAATGACCAGAGTAAATGAGGACAGTCAGGACTACCAGGCAATGGTTTTTAGCATGTATGTAAATAAACAACTTAGTGAGCCTCCATTACTCGGTCAGAATGTTCCCAAAGCAACAGCTTTTATTCGAGGTGATAAATTTGATCTAACTGCTGATGCAAGTCCTTCAGGAGGCTCTAACTTAGAATGGGTCACAGAGCCACTAGAAAGTAAAAGTGAAGTTGAATCAGTAATGGATAACATTGTGGCAATGGCAAGTTATCTGAATAGTCGTAAAGGAGAGGAGTTTATTCCATCAGAGGACGTAACAGCAGGTGGAGGAGAACCTGATTCTAATCTCCGAATTTATCCAGATGGAAAGGAATTAAGCTTTTCCCCTCAGCTTACGGCTGGTTTACATATTGGAAAGATTAGCGATCTTGTCGAATACGTTACTGTTAAGGAAGACTTGAATGTCACTGGATGGCTCAATCAAAATCTCTTTAAAAGAGAACGTCATAAACAACAATCTCGTAAGCAAAAAGCAAATAAAGATTTATTTGGTAAAGGAGACTTATCATTTTTATCTAAGGCCGATGCATGGGTCAATGATCAAGTAAAGAGATTAAATGTAGGGGGAATTGATGATAGTGTCAGTAAAAAAGAATTAATGGGACTAGTGACTATCTTGGTAAATTATCTCCACAAAGCAACAAAGATGATGAATAAAGATAACTCAAAAGCCATTGCGGGGGCGATGATGGCTCGAACTGATTTTGCCCACAACTTTGGATTAATTGCAGAACCCTACAGGAATTACTTTCAAACTAATCCTAATCAATTCGCTGAGTTAGTATTAAATGCTGCTGGGTTAACAGGTGAAGGCGGACAACCGATTTTTCCAAAAACAATTGAGAAAGGTATGGTGGGAAATATTCAAGAAGTCCGGATTACTTTAACTCGTAAAGAATGGCTAGAACATATTCCTACTGGATATGACCTGTTAAAGAACTATGTTAACCTTCCAGAGGAAATTAAAGCAGCGGATGAAGATGAGTCAGCAGACAACTTAGTCAAATTAGTCAAAGACAAGCGAGCTGATTTTGAGGTAATTCATAAATCCCTTGGAGCCTTAGGAAGTGTTGACGATTTGGTTGGGCTGAGTGACAAACCAGTTAAAGCCTTGGTGGTTGAACTTCGTCGTATGCAAGATGACTTGAAAGTCGGTGATCTAAAGCCGATGGCAGTTTCTGCCTATAATCTAATTGAGCGACTTAATGAGGGTAAAAAGCTCAAATACAAGAAATAGTAGGTGTGAAGGAAGCATTCGGAGTAAAACTTTAAGGGATTAGGAAAACTTCTAACTAGATACAAAAATGCACCATGCTTTAAAAGCCAATGTAAGTCAATGTAATGCGATCGCTCCCGTCCTCCCATATTTCCGTCCCTGCCACAATCCCTTTGATCTCAAAGGCTATATGATAATTACACTGTGACTTTTGCCGACTCTTAATTTAACCAAGCTCATGGGTAATCTACGACAAAGCCAAACCAAAAACACACAAACTCCAGATCAGTCTCTTGTATCGGGAAGTAGGAAGCCAACATACCACCCAATCGAGGAACTGCAAGGAATAATCGGTAACCGAGCACTGGGTAATCTAATTAAATCCCAGCAATACAAATCTGGAGAAGTTCATCGTTCCCAAGATCCTCTGCTGAGTAGTGTCTCCCCTGTTAGTGG
>NZ_JAAHHE010000325.1:0-6728 GCF_010692525.1 Moorena sp. SIO3B2 | reverse complement strand
TTCCCCCATGAGCGACTGCATCAAGACAGGGTTTTGACGCCCTGGCGACCATAAGTGAAACTTGTTTTGTGGAGGTTAGTTTACTGAGTTAGAAGTTGGAATGTTGTTGTTTTGGATCAGTTGCTGACTTAAGCATTCAGCAGTCAGCGGTCAGTGATCAGCGGTCAGCGGTCAGCCGTCAGCGGTCAGCCGTCAGCCTTGGCCTTTGGCCACGCTACGCGAATGGCTAATAGCTGATAGCTGATAACTGATTGCTAATCAGCTGATAGCTGATCAGCTGATTAGCTCAGCAATACTTGTAATGGCTTATATATTAGAATTCGGTCAAGAATTGCTTAACCAAAACTTGACCGAATTTTTTTTGGTAAGCTATCAGCCGTCAGCAGTCAGCGGTCAGCGGTCAGCCGTTGGCCTTTGGCTGTTCGCGTAGCGTGCCCGTAGCGCATAAACTGATAGCTGATAGCTGATAGCTGATAGCTGAATGCTTACGAACAAAGTTCACTTAGTTCACAGTTCTTAACATTGGTGAAGCTAGAAGAAGATTTCCGTGATTATTTCTTCACTGCTAAAAAAACTTTGTGAAACTATTGTCTAAATCTTGCTCGACTAATCACTAATACCCTAAACTAACAAGAGGACTACCTAGGAAGGAGTGCTCGCCTATGATTAGTAAAGAAGCCTTCGAGCAAAAATTCAATACCATGCCCTGGAAAAGGCGAGAAGTGCTGAAGGCGGTAGTGGGTGGCAAGACAGATAGAGAAATCAAAGACAATGTGCTAGCTGTCGATAATAAAAATACTGTAAGAAAGCATATTTCTAATCTATATAAAGACTTTGATATTGAAACTAACGGTTTTAATTGTCGTTGTGATTTAGTTGAAATCGTTAATACCTATAAGCCTGAGTTAGTGGCTGAGCAAGTATTAAAAGAGTGCGGGTTGTCATCGTCTCGACCTAGAGCTGATCAAGAGATTTATATTGAGCGCCCACCCATTGAAGCTCGTTGTTATCAGGAAATTGTTAAACCAGCAGCGTTAATTCGGATTAAAGCGCCGAAACTGATGGGCAAAACCTTACTGATTCATAAGATTATCGCCCATGACGAAAAACAGGTTTATGGCAGGGTTTACTTAAACATGAATGGGCTAGATTTCACTAATTTAGATATATTTTTAAAGTCGTTTTGTGGACAAGTTGGTAACAAACTGAAATTGGCCAATCAGTTGCAGACCTATTGGGATGATAGTTTTTTTACCAGTGTAGACAACTGCACGGCCTACTTTGAAGAGTATTTGTTAGACTCTTTAGAAAGTCCATTAGTGTTGTGCTTGGATGACCTTGATCGAGTGTTTCAGCATCAAGAGATTGCGGAAGGATTTCTGCCCTTGCTCCGTAGTTGGCATGAGAGTGGTAAGTTTGAGGATAGTTGGGAAAAACTGCGCTTGGTGGTGGGTCATGCCACGGAAATTTATATTGATTTAGATATCAATAAGTCGCCGTTTAATGTGGGAGTACCTATAGAGTTACTAGAGTTTAATGCTCAGCAGGTTAACGAGTTTGCCGAGAGTTATGGGTTGACCTTATCTGTGGATTCAATAACCAAGCTGATGGCAATGGTTGGGGGACATCCCTATTTATTGTCCCAAGCTTTTTATCATATGAATAATCACCAAGCAGTAGAAAATACCCTGGATAAATTTTTGGATTTAGCCCCCACAGAAGCAGGAATTTATCGCAGTCATCTGCTCTCACTCTTAACTAGTATTCAAGAGCATCCCCAATTGCTGGACGCTGTTAAACTATTAGTTAGTACAGCCAAGCCGGTGCGCCTAGATGCTAATATAACTCGCAAGTTGGAAAGTATGGGACTGGTTCAACGCCATGGGAATGATTGTAGTTTGAGATGTAATTTGTATCGTCAGTATTTTAGCGATCGCATTTTAGGGAGTAGGGAGTAGGGAGTAGGGAGTAGGGAAGAGGCAATAGGCAAGAGGAACCCACCCCTAACCCCTCCCAGGAGGGGAAGGCAATAGGCAATAGGAGTAGCGTAGGTTGCGTTACTCCCCCATCTCCCCGCGCCCCCGCCCCACACTCCCCGCGCCCCCGCCCCACACTCTCCACACTGTTCCCTGTTCCCTATTCCCTGTTCCCTATCCAAAAATGACCAATCAACAATCAACAATCTACAAAGTAGGGGGGAGTTTAGCTCAAGATGAGCCCACTTATGTGACCCGAAAAGCTGATCACGAGCTTTATCAGGCATTGATGGCTGGGGAGTTTTGTTATGTGCTGAACTCCCGACAGATGGGTAAGTCCAGTTTGCGGGTACGAACCATGGAAAAGCTCACAAATTCCGGAGTCGCTTGTGCCTCTATTGATGTTACCAGGATTGGCAATGAAGTAACTTCCCAGCAGTGGTATGGAAGTTTGATTAGAAGTCTTGCAAAGAGTTTTAAATTAAAGGTAAAAATACAGGTAATCCCTTGGTTAAAAGAGCGTGAAAAATTCTCCCCAGTGCAGTGGTTAGATGAGTTTATTGAGTCGGTTATCCTAAAAGAAATCAGTCAACCGATTGTTATATTTCTCGATGAAATTGACAGTATTATTAAAGTTAACTTTAAAGATGATTTCTTTGCCTTAATTAGGGCTTGTTACAATCAAAGAGCCGAAAATCCAGCCTACAATCGTCTAACCTTTTGTTTGCTGGGGGTGGCAACTGCTGCAGATTTAATTCAGGATAAACAGCGCACTCCGTTTAATATTGGTCAGGATATTCAGTTGACTGGGTTTACTTTTCAGGAAGCTAAAGCGCCTTTGGTTCCCGGTTTGGTAGGGAAGGTGGATAATCCTGAACAGGTGTTAGATGAGATAGTAAACTGGACGGGGGGACAACCGTTTCTGACCCAGCGTGTGTGTCGTTTGGTGGTGGAGACTTCGGAATCGGGCAATAGTATTTCCGTAGCACAGATAGTGTGTACCCAGATAATAGACAATTGGGAAGCCCAGGATGAACAGGAGCATTTGAAGACTATACGCGATCGCATCCTCAGAAATGAGCAACGGGCTGGTATGCTATTGGGTTTGTATCAGCAAGTGTTGGATCACGGTTGTATAGCTGCTGATGGTAGTCAGGAACAGACGGAATTAAGGCTATCGGGGCTGGTGGTTGAGCGCCATGGTTGTTTAAAGGTTAACAACCGGATTTATAGAGAGGTTTTCGGATCCGATTGGGTCAACAAAGAATTGGCCAGACTGCGCCCCTACTGTGAGGCTTTTACCGCTTGGGTTGATTCTGGGTGTAACGATGACTCTCGACTGTTGCGGGGGGGAGCATTAGAGCAGGCGGAACAATGGTCTAGGGGAAAAGCCTTAAGCGATTTGGATTCCCAGTTCTTGAGAGCTAGTCAGGTTTTAGACAAAGGAGAAGTCCAAAAGGCTTTGGCGGCGGAGAAAGAGGCTAGTCAGATATTAGCCAAGGCTCAACAGAAAGCTAAGCGAACCATATCCATAGGGGGAATTGTACTGGGTTTGTCCTTAGTTGTGGCAAGTGTTGCTGTGGTGACTGGTATCAACGCTAGAGAAAAAATGGAGGAAGTCAGAACAAGCACGCAAATAGAACGGCAAGGGATTTGGATTATAGTACAGTTACAGGATAATGATTGTTGCGGCACCAGTACACAAAAGCAAAAGCTTTTGTACCAGGCAATGGAAACTGTACAAGAGTTATTGAATATCTTTAAAGATAGTCACCCCTTGGATCAAGATTCTGCTATCAGTCCTATATATGCCCTCCAGCAAAGTATTAGTAAATTCCGAGAACGGGCTGTGTTCACAGGGCATCAGGATGAGGTAATGGATGTAGCATTCAGCCCTGATGAACAGAAGCTGGCCACTGCTTCCTTCGACGGCACTGCCAAAATTTGGAACTTACAGGGTAATCAATTAGCCGTCCTCACCGGGCATCAGGACAAGGTATGGAGTGTCGCCTTCAACTCAGATGGAAAGATGCTGGCCACTGCTTCAAACGACAAAACTGCCAGAATTTGGGACAAAAAGGGCAATCCATTAGCCGTGCTCACAGGGCATCAGGACTCGGTATATAGTGTAGAATTCAGCTCAGATGGAAAGATGCTGGCCACTGCTTCAAACGACAAAACTGCCAGAATTTGGGACAAAAAGGGCAATCCATTAGCCGTGCTCACAGGGCATCAGAACAGGGTAACGGATGTGGCATTCAGCCCTGATCGACAGAGGGTTGCCACTGCTTCATCCGACGGCACTGCCAGAATTTGGGACAACAAGGGCAATCCATTAGCCGTGCTCATAGGGCATCAGGACAAGGTATGGAGTGTCGCCTTCAACTCAGATGGAAAGATGCTGGCCACTGCTTCCTTCGACAACACTGCCAGAATTTGGGACTTACAAGGCAAGGAATTAGCCATCCTTACAGGGCATCAGGGCTGGGTAACGAGTGTAGAATTCAGCCCGGATGGACAGAGGCTGGCCACTGCTTCCTTCGACAACACTGCCAGAATTTGGGACAACAAGGGCAATCCATTAGCCGTGCTCACAGGGCATCAGAAAAGGGTAACGGATGTGGCATTCAGCCCTGATCGACAGAGGGTTGCCACTGCTTCATCCGACGGCACTGCCAGAATTTGGGAGAAAAAGGGCAATCCATTAGCCGTGCTCATAGGGCATCAGGACTCGGTATATAGTGTAGAATTCAGCCCGGATGGACAGAGCCTGGCCACTGTTTCATTTGACAAAACTGCCAGAAGTTGGGACTTACAGGGCAATCAATTAGACGTACGAGAAGAGCATAAGTACTCGGAATATAGTGTAGAATTCAGCCCGGATGGACAGAGACTGGCCACTGCTTCATTTGACAAAACTGCCAGAATTTTGGCGCTTGAAAATTTAGGTGATATGCTGGCTAGGGGCTGTGAATTGCTCCAAGATTACTTTGTCGAGCATCCTGAAGCAAAAGATAGGTTAACGGTATGCCATAGGGAACAGGGAACAGGGAACAGGGAACAGACAAGAGGCAAGAGGCAAGATACAAGATACAAGAGGCAAGATACAAGATACAAGAGGCAAGATACAAGATACAAGAGGCAAGAGGCAATGAGGCTCCGAGGAGCCCCTAGGGAGGCTCTTAGGCTCAATCAAGAGGCAATGAGGGTACAACAAGAAGCAATAAGACTTGAAAACGAATCATTAAGACTTAAAGAAGAAGCAATAAGACTTGAAAACGAATCAAGTAAGATAAATAACGAAGCAATCAGGCTCGACCGTGAGGCAATCAGGCTCGACCGTGAGGTTCTGAGCCTCGACCGCGAGGCTCAGGGGAGCCCCTAGGGAGGTTCAGAAGTTCATTCACGAAGTTCAGAGGTTCGTTCACGAGGTCCAGAGGCTGGTTCACGAGGTTCAGAGGTTCAACCACGGTATTCAAATACTCACCGTTGAGGTTCAGAGGCTCACCGTTAAGGTTCAGAGGTTCAACGTTTATCTTCAAATACTCAACGGTGAAGCTCAGAGGTTCAACGTTTATCTTCAAATACTCAACAACGGTATTCAAATACTCAACAACGGTATTCAAATACTAAAGGTCGAGCTTCAGATACTCAACTTAGCAATTTAGGTATCCTAATCTAAATGCTGAACAGCTGAGCTGATAGCTTACCCTTTATCTATTAATATGGTGTTCCCCTGGCGAGATAAATACATTCACCTGCTTACGGATTTCGGCTTTAAGCGGGTCTTTGGCACTGAGTCCAACAAAGCACTGTTAATCGACTTCTTGAATACTCTGTTACCTGTCCACCATCAGATTCAGGATGTCACCATTAAGACTCCGGAATTCTTTGGCAACAGCTTAGTGAACAGAAGAGCGATTTTTGATAGTTATTGTCAGAGCACAACCGGTGAACGGTTCATGGTGGAAATCAAAAAAGCCGACCACAATTTTTTCAAAGATCCCAGTGTCTACTATGCCACTTTTCCCATCCAAGAACAGGCGCAACAGGGAAATTGGCATGATCAGCTAACCGTAGTCTACACTGTTGGGATTCTGGATTTTATTTTTAATGACCATAAGCACGATTCAGAACTGTTGCATGTAGTAGAGCTAAACAATCAGCACTGTGAACTGTTCTACGATAAGTTGAAATTTATTTATATTGAACTACCGAAATTTACTAAATCAGTTGATCAATTAGAAACTCATTTTGACAAGTGGTTATTTTTATTGAAGCATCTCGGTGAATTTAAGGCTCCCCCTGAATCCTTTCCAGAGGATGTGTTTGCCCAGCTCTTTGAAGTGGCCGACATTGCCAATTTCTCACCAAAAGAGCAAGCCCTTTACTATGATAGCCTGAAGGTCTACCGGGATATGTACAGTGTTGTCGAAACCTGTATTCAGGAAGGTTTCAAACAAGGTAGACTTGAAGGTCTAAAACAGGCCGCTATAGAACAAGGGAAACTTAAGGTAAAACAGCAGGTTGCTAAACGGATGAAGGCAGCAGGGTTACCCCTGAAGGATATTGCTCAATATACGGAGTTGAGTGTGGATGAAATTAATCATCTGATATCATAGCTGAATCCGTGACCAGCAACCGGAATTTATGCAACTCGTTGATTGGCTGATTGTCCTAGTCTACTTAGTCTTGTCTTTAGGGTTAGGACTATACCTCTCGCGCAAGGCTTCCGGCAGTCTTGTGGATTTC
>NZ_JAAHHE010000324.1:0-6737 GCF_010692525.1 Moorena sp. SIO3B2 | reverse complement strand
ACGAGAATACAGAACTTACTTTCATATTGGTCAACATTGGGGACTGAATGAATCAACAGTGTACCGAATAATTCGGGTCTATAGAAAATATTTTAATTAAGTCCTTCGAATTTAGAATTCCAGGAAAAAAACAATTATTGAAATCAGGTAACCAAATCGAGATAGCAGTTATTGATGTAACGGAAACTCCGATTGAGCGTCCAAAAAAAAACCGAAAAAGTCCTACAGTGGTAAGAAGAAAAAGCACACCTTAAAATCTCAAGTTATCATTGATGAAAATAGCAAAGAGATAATCTGTATTGCTTACGGTAAAGGAAAAGAACATGATTTTAATTTGTTCAAAAAGAGTAAAACTAATCTCTCGGTAAAAACTAAATGTCTGGCAGATCAGGGATATCAAGGAATTCAAAAAATACATAAAATGAGTCATATTCCTCATAAAAAACCTCCCAAGAGTAAATTATCACCTCTCCAAAAAGAAGAGAATCGTCAGCTAGCTTCACAAAGAATTGTGATTGAACATGTCTATCGGAATATCAAAATATTTAAAATATTTTCAGAGCGATATCGTAACAGAAGAAAAAGATTTGGTTTGCGCTTTAATTTAATTGCTGCTATATACAACTACGAACTTTGTTTGAAAGAAAAAATTTAGCGATCGCTACTTTTGCAAGAGGTCTACTATCTACCAGCAGATGGTCTGGTTTACGCTTTGTTCTGGGGTCATCTAAGTTCTTGAGTTCATCGATAATGGTGCGTTTGACCCTTTTAACAGGATCAGATGGCCTCGAACTGGATGTTGGTGTTGAGCTAGACCCTGGTGCAAATCCTTTAGTCATGGCAATTAACCGAAGGAGAGACGATATTAGCTAGTGGAGCACGATTGAACCAATATTGTCTACAATCTCAGAGCAAGTATTAAAGCCTTTTTGTCAAGTAAATCTGATCTAAAGTTAAGTGCGATTACCCTGGGCATCTATGCCTTCCCCAGCGAGCAGATGACCTTGGTTGTGAGTTCTCTGTCATTAGGTGCAAGATCTGAGAATACCCCATGTCTGGTGTTTTTGCGTAAGTCCTGCTAGTATAGAATGTTAAGTTAACCAAGATTAGAAGGAGCAAATATGAATTACAGTGGTCTGGCAGAAAAGACTGTTCAAACACTGGATTGTATTGCCCAGGAGGGCGCTAAAGAAATAGCAGCAGCCTTTGATTTGGCTACCAGAACTAACTACATCCACCTTGTGTCGACTTTTTATCATTATTCTGCTCCTGGCGAAACACAACTGTTAAGAGCAGCTGAGGCAGCTCCTACTAATGCCATGAAAATGCTATATATTCATCTCGCCAGAGACGAGGCTGATCACGATATATTAGCAATACGAGATCTTAAAGCACTGGGCTATAAGCTTGAACCAGAATCGAAGTTAACAGCAGGCTATCATGCCTATTGGAGCAACTTTTCAGATGAAAAAGTAATAGAGTATTTGGGTATGAATGTCGTTATAGAGTATCTTATAAGTTACCTAAACTCCTGTGCGAAAACTATGCGCGAAAGACTCAAACTAAAAGCAGAAGAGTGTAGATGGTTGCAACTACATTGTGAAGAAGATGAACAACATGGCGAAGCTGCTGTGAAATGTGTGAAAGAGCACATAAATGAGCGATTCGCAGACTTAATGATTAAAGGCGGTATGGGAGACAAGAGACGCTTTGTCAGTATGTTTATTGATGCTTTGCAAAATAATGCTTCTCTGAATCCACTGTAAGCTCCTTTATTATTAAACTGCTCACATCTGGAGATAACTGAAAATATTTTTTTATATTTTCTGCGCAACAAAGATATCGAACTATGAATAAACAGGTAGATACAATGTCAGATAAATTTGGATATAAAAGCCTTAAAGAAGAAAATTTACCTCAACGGGAGATGTCTGCATCTGATCGATTTATTGACATTGATGCACGAAAAGATTGTTGCGATTTGCCATCTAATATATGGCCGTTTCTAATTGAAAGTAGCTACAAACAGCATTGGAAGGAAATTCCTATTTGGAAGAGTGCTCTGGAAATGGTGATTTACCCAATGCTTCTGTACGAACTAAGACCTAAAGTAGTCATTGAAATTGGGGCGTTTACAGGCGGTAGTGCTGTCTGGATCGCTGATCATCTGCAGATCTTTGAGATTCCATGCCAGGTTTACTCTGTTGACATTAATCTTGCCTTCTTAGACAAGAAATCACAACAAGACGATCGCATCACTTTCATTGAGGGTGATGTCAACAAAATTGAGGAATTATTTTCTGCCAAAATGCTTTCTGAATTAGATCATCCCTGGCTAATTATTGAAGATGCTCATGTCAATGTCTCTGGGATTTTAAGCACTTTTCATTCTCATGGACATGCTGGAGACTATATTATTATTGAGGACACCAATCTAGAGTGCTGGAAGTATTGGGATGAAAACTTTGAAGATATTGGTGATGTTAAGAGTGACAAGATTAGAGAGGTTAGTAGATTTTTGATGCAGTATAAAGACACTTACAAGATTGATGCTTTTTACCAAGACATTTTTGGATATAACGGTTCAAAATGTTGGAATTCAATCATCAAAAGAATGTTGTAAAATCTGTTAAAAACCTCAATCTCAAGGTGAGATGACTCCTGGCAGGGTTGCGAGCGTCTATGGGGGGAGTTTAGTAGTCCTGTAGAAGTAGTGATTTTACATCTTTTTTCGGTAGTGGTACAAAAGTAGTGATTTTAATCCCCGAAACCTTGACGCTTACCGTAGCCAAATCACTACATCTTTACCACTACCATTTTTTTGGCATTGCTGAATCTTCGAATGATTATGAGTAGGGTGGGCATCCTGCCTGTCCGGAAATATTGATAACGGGCAAGATGCCTGTTCCACGCCTGATGCCCGTTCCACAAAACTATTCAAATCATTCCACTATTCAGCAATGCCAAAATCTGAGCCTATGGATGGTGCGTTACTGGACGGACTTTGCCAGGCCCGAAAAGGCGGAAAATTTGGGCGAGCCCTTCCCTAACGCACCCTAAAGAATTTCCTAACCTTAAGAGGAGGGGGTGAAAAAAGACCTGATAAAGTCTGGCGCACCTGCGGAGCATCCTGGGGGTTCAGAGGGTTGAGGTGCCGGAGGCTTTTCAATAATCTCAACACCTACCTCTTCCCAACCTTTACGGACAGCTTTTTGTTCCAGGCTGCCAACACCAAATCGGTCACCTGCCACCTTGTATGTCTCTCTGGCAGCATCCTTAAAATCTGAGGTGGAACCCAGCTTATCCCTCAAGGTAAGATACCAGATCCAACCGGCCTTGTCCCAAGCGTATCCACCAATGTCCAGAGCAGCAATGTAGAAGGCTCGGTTGGGGATACCAGAATTGATATGAACCCCACCATTATCTTGAGACCCGGTGTAGATGTCTCTCATATGACCTGGTTGAGGGTCTTTACCTAGTCTGGGGTCGTTATAAGCACTCCCTGGTTCTTTCATGGAGCGAATGCCTTTAGCATTGACATTCTCAGTAAACAGACCAGCTCCAATCACCCAATCCGATTCACTAGCAGTTTGGTTCAGTGTCCGTTGCTTAACTAGGATTCCGAACACATCAGCGAAGTGTTCGTTGAGAGCACCTGGTTGATTCCGATAGACCAGTCCTGCTTCATATTGGATCACCCCATGGGTCAGCTCATGACCAATAATATCGATGGCGATAGTAAAGCGATTGAAGAGTCTCTCCTCTTCTGGCAAATCTTCATCCCCATCCCCATAGGTCATCTGTTGACCATTCCAGAAGGCGTTGTCAAAACCGCGCCCATAATGAACGGTTGAGGTCAACACCACCCCTCGATCATCAATCGAGTTCCGCTCGTATATGTCACGATATAAATCAAAGGTGGCTCCAGAACCATCGTAGGCTTCATCTACTGCTGTGTCACCTGTGGCCGGGTCTCCTTCCCCCCGGACTTGACGGCCAGGTAAACGAGTTTGGTAGTCTGCATGGCAGATCACCCGTTGTTTTGCTGCTCCTGGTTCTCGGGAACTGGGTCGTGTGGAGAAGTCAGCTAATTCCTGGCGCACCCCACGGAACTGACCAGATTCCACTAGGGCGCTCAATGCCCGTTCTCGCTGCATAGGGCTTCCCTGTTCTGAAACTTCCCGCAGCATATACGCCGGAACAATACAGTGCAGAGGGTTGTGGTGGTGATGGTGGTGATGGTGGTGATGGTGGTGATGGTGGTGATGGTGGTGATGGTTTATCTTGGTAGGCATAGTAGTATTTAAGTATTTTTGCTATTACTATGATCGCCCTTGCTAGCTCAGGTTTTATTGCCAAGTTTTATTGCCAGAAGCAACACCTTGGAAACCTTGCCAGCCACTTTTAATCATAGCGAAGTCAACTCAAAACAGTTTCTGATTTATGGCATTGCTTATTGGTCGGATGATTAAGTCTGTTCTATCTTTCCTTACTTCCAGTCTCTTCACCCTGTTTCACCGTTTCATAAAACATCCCCCCAAATCAGCAACGCCTTTATCTGTGGTGTCTCGATTGAAAAAATCGATACCCAAATCAGCATTACATTATAGGTTAGATTTCCGAGCTTTTAACTCTTTGATACAACAATCGTTACAATATAGTCGGATTGTATTATTTTTTCCTGATTAGTCATTGGCAAGGGTTCAACATTTTTTAATATCATGGAATAGCCATCAAAATTTTTAACGGCTAAATTTTCTTGGGCTGCTCTCAGGGTTAACTCAACCTCCTCTGGTTGTGAGTTTTCCTTAACAACCTCGAAGGCAATGGTGACTTGTCCTGGCTGCACACAAACCGCATCAACTGGGCATCTGGAATCCTCTACTATATCCAGAACCTTAACTTGCATCGTTTTCGATTCCATTAAGGCCATCTGATCGATATGAAGTTGAATCTCTTGATTTAAATCCGCCTTAACCAAATTTTCTGTTGCTTGAATCTCTTGATTTAAATCCGCCTTACTCAAATTTTCCGTTGCTTGAGTACAACCGAGCATCGGTTGAATCAGACTACAAATGATAATCAGTTTGATGAACCCTGAGACTAAAGCTAATCCGTTCGATTTCGTCATGATTGACCACCCCAAGTCGGTGTAAATGTAAGCCGTCAGCCGTCAGCCGTCAGTGGTCAGTAGTCAGTGGTCAGGGGTCAGGGGTCACCCGTTCGCTGATAGCTGATAGCTGATAGCACCTCAAGTAGCGTGCGCGTAGCGCATTAGCTTAAGTTTAACTTAGCAATCAAAGCACTAACGGGCTAAAAACCCGATCGTTCTTCAATTGAAATTATCTGAAGTTATCGAGTTAGTTACTCCTTGTCTTCCTGCTATTTTTTTTGAATTACTTGCATTAGAAGCAACACTGTCCCCTTTAGGAGAGAGAGAGTTGCTTAAACCTATAGGGAATAATCCCACCAGCTCAATGCTGGTGATGGTAACCTTTTCGCACCTACTTATTTTACCCTACTTATTTTAGAGTATTTTATCTTAATTGACATAAGAATAAACCGAAAAATCCTCAAGATCCTAACCGTGACTGTAATCCTATGGTAACCATTCAGCCCAAGGCTGATCAGCTATCAACTATTTCTGAAGGGTAACAGAACTCTGCCCTGCCAAACCGGGTCTCGAAAAAGTGCCCTATTTGAAAAAGCGATTAGGGCTGACTCTCTTTATTGATCCAGCATTGTCTTATCTTAGCTAAGAGCTGAATGGTGATGTCGGATTTGAATACAATATCTTGCGATTTATTAATTAACGTAAATTTATCAATCCAGGAACTTGCAACAATGAATTGAAATCAATTAACTGGTAAATAAGGGTAAATGCTATTCGAGGATCAATACTCTTACCCATAAGCCGGTCTTGCATAGGTGGGTCACGTTTTTGAGAGCTATACGACTTATCACGACCAAGCTTAGATATTGTTTCAGTTTATGGAACATCATGACTAAAAGTTTGTTAAAAATTTATCCCCTTGGCCATCTCAGTCTTGCTTTGGTGGAATGGGTATTACTGGCATGGGCGATTCGCCTGTGGCGTCGCTCAACTAGTCTGGCCATGATTGTGCTGCCAATTGTGCTAGCAAGCATTAGCTATGACAATCTAGTTCTGGCCATGGGGAGCCTGATTGGTGAAGGAGATCTCCTGAAATCACTGAGTATGGTGCGCTTCCTATTACACTTCTTAGTAGTGCCGCTGTTCATTGTAATTGCTGTTGAGCTAGCTCACCGCGCTGGAGCAGTTTGGGCTAATACAATTGTACGAGTTTTCTCCTGGGTGCTTGCCCTAGGACTGGGTGGGTTTGAAGTGGCGACCCAGTTTGTTGGCCTAGAATTGGTTCCAGTCACCTTTGCTGGCACCTTGCGCTACACAGTAGCGGAAGTGAGTGCTCCACCAATTGTAACAATTTTGGTCAATTTGTTCGTGCTGCTGATTGGTATCGGCATCTGGGTAAGGCTGAAATGGCCATGGCTATTTGTGGGAACCTTGGTTGCCCTAATTGGCAATGCTGTACCGATTTCTCGAGTTGGGACCCTTGTCGGTAGTGCCTCTGAATTCGTCATGGCTCTGAGTTTGCTATTAACTGAGCGGCGGACACAGTTTGTTCGTGCCCAACTCGGCTCAGGTGAAAAGACAACGAAGGTTGAAGGTTGGGTTGAAGGTTGAAGGTGGGGTTGAA
>NZ_JAAHHE010000323.1:0-6795 GCF_010692525.1 Moorena sp. SIO3B2 | reverse complement strand
TCTGCTCCTGATGCGATCGCGCTTTTTTTGGAAGACTTTTTCCAAGACAGGGAAGTACAGGAGGAATTACACAAACCCCTCCAAGAGGATAACAAAATACCCTTAACCCCTTTACTTGTGGAGAAATTTAAGCAGGTAGCCTCAAACTATGCCCCCACTCAACCACAAGATAGTTTTATTCTTCCCTGGATCGAAACCTTTGTCAAGACTTATAGTGAGAAAACCCGCAGTTATTTACAATTTCAACTAACTAAGGAAAACTATTTCCGGCAAATTGCCAACAGGATTGATCATGTTAAGTTTGCTGGGATGTTGGTAGGGATCCAGGATGGAAACCATTCCCTTAAGCTTGACCAAATTTTTGTCATGCCTGAGGTGGAAGTGTTACATCCTCCCAGTAGTCAGCGACCGGTAGAGTTGTGGCTGGATCATGATCAGGTAGCATTACCCGGTAAGCCATGGCAGCCAATGGTTACGCAAAGGGCTCAAAAAACTCTTGCCCAATATTTATTAGCCCTAAAAACCTGGCAGGCTAATTCTGCTAAATCCCGGAAGGTGATGCTACTGGGTGCGCCTGGTTCAGGTAAAACCACCTTAATGAATTATGTTGCTGTCATGTTAGCCCAGAAGCAACCAGA
The DNA here is from genome assembly GCF_010692525.1 of Moorena sp. SIO3B2. Classification (NCBI taxonomy): domain Bacteria; kingdom Bacillati; phylum Cyanobacteriota; class Cyanophyceae; order Coleofasciculales; family Coleofasciculaceae; genus Moorena; species Moorena sp. SIO3B2. Next base: position 6,157 of record NZ_JAAHHE010000323.1, on the reverse strand, counting down.
AGCAATTGGGTTAGCGCCAGATATTGACTGGCTGCCGATTTTAATTGATATCCGGGATTGGGTCGAGTATTCAGATATCAGTATTCTAGAGTATGCACGGCAGTTTGCGGAAAAAACCCTATTGGTGAAATCCCTGCCTAAAGGTTTCTTTGAACATTGGTTGGAGGATGGACGAACAGTGATTTTGCTCGATGGACTTGATCAAGTTACAGAACCAGCCAAAGGTGAGCAAGTCGTAGGGCAAATTAAGGATTTTATCCAGCAATTTCCTAACAATTGGGTAATTATCACCTCTGATAACGACCGTTACTCTAACTCAAATACCCCCTGGGAGTTTTTCTGGAACGAAGAATTTTATCGCTATCAACTTCAGTCTTTTGATGACAGTAAAATTGAAGAATTTATTCAGCGCTGGTACTATAGTCAGATTCAAGACAAAGCAGAAGCACAACGACTTAAAGAAAGCCTGAGCAACTTACTATCTGAGCATCAGCAGATTAAACTTTTGGCACAAAACCCCCTATTGTTGACGATTATTACTTTAATTCACCGCTATCATTTCCGATTGCCTTTGGAGCGCTATCAGCTTTATGACCAGGCAGTAGACCTGTTATTAACCTCCTGGGATAATCAACCAGATATTAATAAACCAGATATTAGTAATAATCAGAAGCTGAAATATCTGGGATTGAATGATTGCAGACGATTGATGGAACGTCTCGGGTATTGGATGCATACCCAGGAGAGTAAAAAGGAAAAAGATAAAAAGGATAAAGAAGGTAAGATAGTAATTAATCGAGATCAACTAATTGCTTGGTTTGGTAGAGAAATTCAAACCCTGAAACAGATTCAGTTATACGATGCCAAGGCAGAAGCCAAACGGTTGCTTAATTTGATTAGCGTTCGCGTAGCGGCTCGTACCGAGCATCGCGTAGCGGCTCGTACCGAGCATCGCACTGGCATTTTAACACAACAAGGGTTGGATGGTTACGCCTTTATCCATAAAATATTTCAAGACTATCTTTGTGCTCAAGAAATTAACTATCAAGCCGATAATGAAGAGAATTTTGATATTATCCTGACTCATATCCAAGACTATCTCCATGACTCCCACTGGCAAGACGTGTTGCTGCTACTAATTGCTCAGCTTAAACCCAAAAAAGCCGCTAAAGCAATTCAGGAAATTTTAAATCATGGTAGTGAGTATGAGTCTTGGTTACATCGGGATTTATTATTTGCTGCCACTTGCCTTACCGAAAATCCTCAACCCTTGAAGATAGCAGATAATTCCCTACTGCAAAAAATTTTAGCAGCATTAGTTACCCTAGCAGCCAGTGATTCACGGCGAGTTGGTTACCAAATTCATCAGCAAGTCTTTCAAACCCTTTCCGACTTGAATCAAACTGAGATTAAACTTGACGTTTTACAACTGTTGAAAGATAGAGCCAACTCTCAGAAAGATACACAATCCCAGGAACGCCAAGTCGAGTTAGGGCAAAACCAATTAGGGCAAAACCAGTTAGAGCAAAACCAATTAGGGCAAAACCCGACAGTCCTCAAAACCTTTTTGGCAGGGCTAGAAGATAAAAATAATACCGTGCGTCACCAGGCCAGTGAGATATTAACTAGTGATAGATTAACTAGTGTAACTAAATTAGACTATCCCGACTATTATCTCACTACTACCGAGCACACTAGTCTTCAAAAAAATATTCAGAACTTATCACTAAGCGCTATTGTCAGATTAGACAATACTTCAGAAAGCTTAGTAAATACATTGCTGAGCTGGCTAAAAGATGACGATGCTACCATTCGTTCTGAAGCAGCTTTAGCATTAGGTGAATTGGATCAGGTTTCTGAGCCAGTAGTGAATAGCTTGTTGATGGGGCTAAACGATAAAAATGCTCGTGTTCGTTACTCCAGTATCTGGGCATTGGGCAAATTGAAGCAGCATGGTAAAACCGTTGTGAGTGCCTTATTGACAAGGCTAAACGATCAAAATTCTCGTGTTCGTTGCTTGAGTGCTTCGGTCTTGGGTAAATTAGAGCAGCCTGGTGAAACCGTAGTCAGTGCTTTAGTCACATGCCTCAAAGATAAAGATTCTGATCTTCGTTGTGCCGCTGCTACTGCTTTAGGTCAGTTAGGTAATGGTCAGTTAGGTAACCTTTCTGAAACAGTGATCAGTGCCCTACTACCACAGCTAGAGGATCAAGATTCTGATGTACGTTGTGCCGCTATTAAAGCCTTAAGCCAGTTGGGTAATTCTTCACAAGTTGTGATCACTGCCTTGCTGGGGTGCCTCAAAGATGAGGAATCTGGTGTACGTGCCTCAGCAGCTGAGACCTTAGCTGAGTTAGGTAAACCATCTAGTTATGTGTCCAGTGCTGTTGCACAATGGATTGAGCTGCACCAAGCCTCAGACTATGTGGGTAGTGGAATTGATGCTCTGTGGAATTTGGAGAACCCAAAGTAGGTTATTAGTTATAGGTCAGATCATTTTTGGCAAAAATCACCATTCTATTCTGAAGAAAATCAATAGTTTTAGGATAAATCCATCCTGGAACCTTTGGAGATTCTTGGTCAAATACAATGTGATAAGGATAGTTTTCCTCTAAAAGATCGCTAAAAAATTTGTATAGGGAAGGATAGTCATTTTTAAGACGGACAATAAATCTTTTGTAGTAGCGGGAATTAACCGCAATATAGTCTGGTTTTCGGTCTTTCAATCTCTCAAGGGTATACCATTGTGTATCTTCTTCTCTATCTTCCTTCTCCCAGCGTATATGTGTTGACCACTGCAGGCGTGCCATGATCCAGGGATTATCTTTAAATAGACGGCTAAACTTTTTTTTACGTCCGCTAATATCTGGCATTATTTGTTCTGTTAAAATCACCCCTGGTATCTTACTAAATTGTGGAGAATAGGCACTCGATTCTATTGAAATTCCCTTTTCAATATTTGTTTTTACCCACTCTTGAGCTACCATTCGAGGGTCTTCTGTAAAACGCTTACCCACATAAAAACTGCAAATCAAGTTGTAACTTAAAATAACTAGTAAAAGTCCAATCATTAACCGCCGATTTACCTTGATTTTATTCCAGAATACACCAGAAATAATTAAACCAAAAGGAACTATTGGCATTACGAAGCGAGTTTCCATTCTCGGAAAAGAGCCAAACTTAAAATAATATAATAAAAATACACTAAAAAGTAACAATATCCCTTTATGTTCGAGGGGTTTTTCCTTGTCTACAGCAAGACTATAAAAACAAAATAATAAGCCAAGCAAAAACACTAACCATGATGGTAAACCGATAATTTCTTGGATGGCGACAACAAATTCCCCAAAACTATTCCCTTCTGCAATTCCCCCATAGACAGGGGTGACAATATAGTTGTACCAAAAATGCTCCCAAAAAGTAGAATAGTCAAGTAAGGCAAAGGGATTGCATACCAAAAAACCAATAACGACCATCGAAAGACTAATAATAAGTTTTTTGTCGAACAGTAATTTTTTCCATTGCCTCAATGATATTGAAGTAAAGGAAAGAACATGAGCAACAACAATTCCCATTCCTATTGCCAAACCATTATATTTAGTAGCTGTGGCAATTCCCGTGCAAAAACCAGCTATAACATAATCCGATAACTTGCCAGATAACAAAATATTTTGAGCGAAATAGAAGGATAATAACATCCAAAACATTACGGGAATCTCTGTTGTCAAAAAATGACTAAAGCTGATGAAGCCTGCGCTGGTAGCAAAAATAATTGTCACTAGGCGAGCTGGGAAAACCCCAAAAAACCTCTTGCAGATCTGATAGACTAAAATAATTGAACCTAAAAACAGAAAAACTGTTAGCATTCTTGACCAGAGGAGTTTAGCTGGATTAATATCATCGGCGGATATATGTAGAGTATTGCCGATTAATTCAAAGGGTAAAACAGATAAAAAGTAAACAAAATAGGTATGAAAAGGTGGCTTCTGAAATGATTCTGGATTGAAAGGTAATTTTCCAGCTTGAAAAAGTTCTTTAAAGCCCATTTGGTCAGGATTCCATTCTTCCACCCATCCCCAATTAATCCCGTAGATACAGAAAACTAGACCCAAGAAAAGAGCAAATAGCAAAACCTTGTCTAATTTTTTGAGCATTTTAGCACTATTCATATCATGTCTGCTTGATTACTTACGATACAGCAGTTTTCAATTGGGTTAGGTACTTTCGTCTTGGGTTTTAGGGAGCAGGGACTGCAGTCGCTCTCAGAAAAAATGGCTAAAAGTATTGCTAGGCAACGCTTTTAGCCATTGAGATCCTATTTAGTATAAAAAATCAATTATCAAAATCTCAAAGCTATAAACAATAGTAGTTTGAGGCGACTAAAGTATATAGCTTAGTCTAACAGGTACCGAAAAGCCATTAATAATAACTATCAAGATTTCAGCATCCTGTATCCGTAAGTTGTCAGATACCCTTAAATCGAGAGAAATTCCACATCCTTAGTCATATTCAACGTATCCACAATCTTTTCCCCAGTATGATAAGCCGCTAGCAGAACTTCACTAGTTTTGCCCCATGCGATCGCACCATTAGCATCTAGAGCGATAGCGGCAAAATCTCGCTGATTCTTCCGAGCTTCCTTAAATGAACGCTCCATTGCATTAACCAGGGATAAACCATCAGTGACTCGCACCACAATCCTTGCTGCTAGACACTCTTCCATAATGTCTTCCCCGATACCGGTGCAGCTCACTGCTGCATTTGCCGTAGCGTAATTTCCTGCTGGCATCGCCGAGTCACTGACGCGACCAATCCGTTCAAAACCCTTACCACCAGTAGAGGTCCCTGCTGCCAGATGACCCCGGCCATCTAGTACAACCACACCAATGGTTCCCCGTCGAGCTTCAGAGCTGGTCACCAATTCGTCCTCAGCAATAACCCCCGCCATCTTATGGCTAAAATTGGCCTGCCTTTCTTGGAGCCACTCTTGTAACCGCAGCTTCGTCATAGGATTGTAAACCGGGAGTTGAAGGTCTCGTAACAATTCTGCCGCTCCATAGTCCGACAGCACGCGGTCATCGGAGCCTTGCAACGCTTCTGCCAGCTGAATCGGATGCTGCACTCGCGACACATTAATCACACCGCTGAAGCGTTGAGATTGACCTTCCATCAGGGACGCACTCATCCGGATTTGCCCATCTGATTGCAACACCGAACCGGTTCCAGCATTAAAGCGGGGGTCATCTTCTAACAGTTGGCAACCTCGGACAACAGCATCAGTCGCACTAGTACCGTTCACTAACAAGGCATAAATCTCCTCAATAATTGAGTGGAGGGACTTGCGAATCGCATCAGCCCCTCCTTTGCCTTTTATAGAACTACCAGCACCACCGTGGATAATGACTTTGGGACACACCGTCTTCACAAACATACACAATACTGAAGAAAATATTAAGGATTAGAACACATAGTGTGAATTATGAGACTCTGATGTGTCAAGTATGAAAATATACAAAACACAAAAAGTTCACTGACAAAACCTTTGGAAGTAGCCCTGGTTATCGTTTATACCTCATCCCTGCTTCACACCAGATTTCCTTCTGCGACAGCGTTCTGAGCAATATTTGACTTCCTCCCAACAATCTTCCCATTTTTGGCGCCATGTAAAGGAACGTTGACAAACAGGGCAAATTTTTGTTGGCAGGTTCGATTTGGATTGCTTACGTGTCATATTAGTTTTATTATAAACTATGAATAATTATAATTGTAACATTTTATTAAGTTATCTCAATTTTATTTAAGTTTATTTAACAAAAGTTAATTATACAGCGGTTAATTGTTAATTGTTAATCGTGAATTGTTAATCGTGAATTGACCACTTTTGAGTTTTGATTGTCTATAGAAATTCTAAATAGGTTGTGAAATTTCACGGGGGCAGGATACCCGTACTCACCAGGATTTTGGGTTTCTGAATTTTCACAACTCGTTTATAAAACCTATAATTTTTCCGACTTATCAAGTACTTCGTCCTAGGTTTTAGGCAATAGGTTTTAGGCAATAGGGAGTAAGGATAAGCCAATTGACTGTACATCATTACTCGGAGAAATGCTATAGTAGTGGACAAAAGAACTCTTCTCGCCTGTCCCAACTAATCGAT
>NZ_JAAHHE010000322.1:0-6806 GCF_010692525.1 Moorena sp. SIO3B2 | reverse complement strand
TCTCGAATGAGTCGAGGGTGAGATGATGACCATCGTGATCGCTTTTCATGGTTCTGGGTTCCCTAGATTCAAAAAGTAGTATATAAGATTACGGAATTCTGTTGGGAAGCGATTGACCTTGGCCTTTCGGCCACGCTACGCGAATGGTCACGCTACGCGATGCTCGGTACGAGCCGCTACGCGAACGCATTCTGGGGCACTTTGCGATTGACCTTGGCCTTTCGGCCACGCTACGCGAATGGTCACGCTACGCGATGCTCGGTACGAGCCGCTACGCGAACGCGAAAAAACCGATTTTACTGAGTATAAATACTTGTTTATGCTCCTCTGACCCATTGCATTTCCATGTGGGTGCTATAGCAAAGAAAGTATAGTTTAAGACATAGTCTTTTGATTGAAAGGGAGTGCGATCGCTTTTAGCGTGACCAAAGGTCAATCGCATAAGCGCGGAAGCTGAGGCCTTTGGGCCACGCTTTGCGAACGCTTCATCGCGTAGCGTGACATGCAGGTCAATTAAGTATTTCCTATCTCATAAAGTCACTCAAAACCATTACGCTCCCTATTTCCTATTCCCTTTTTTTTAAACAAGCTTCCATTTCATTACCGTACGATTTATTTCAATTACCCCTCAAAAAAAAAATTATCAAAACCCTTGACAAATAAATATATAATCGTTATTATTATAATATAAACATCAAAACCAATTTTGAACTATGCCTGACAACTTTCGCCCGAATCCAGAAAACAATCCTGAGGAAATCACTCCTAGTAATACTCCTCAGGAACCTTCTCCAAAAAAATACCCCGTTCAGCATATTCTGAAGGGGTCCCGCCGGGCAATAAGCAACACCATGTATACCCTTTATGCACTGCGTTATGCCCAAATTTCGGAGTGGAGCCCCCTTCAGCCGACGGGAATTCCTGGCGAATTTATCACCACTATGACGAAGTACATAATTCTAGATTAGACTAACTTAGTAGGGGGGGTTTCCCCCCTAGCCCAAGAATCAAATCTGTTCACATAGCTTGGCCTTTGGCCAATGGGATCGGATTATTTCTGGGTTGGTGTACGAAGTTGAGGCATAGTAAAATTTCCTAGCCGTGGAAGGTAGTTCTGCGGCTACTTTTTTTGAGTTGAAGGTTGAAGGTTATTTGGTTGAAGGTTAGAAGGTTAGTTAGAAGGTTGAAGGTTGAAGGTTGGGATGTTGAAGGTTGGGATGTTGAAGGTTGAAGGTTATTTGGTTGAAGGTTAGTTAGAAGGTTATTTGGTTGAAGGTTAGTTATTTGGTTGAAGGTTATTTGGTTGAAGGTTATGAGGTTGTTTGCCTTTGGGGTTCGAGAAGGGTAGGTTATTAGGTTGAACGCGATGGACGCGCGTCCCGCTTTCAGCGATCGCGTGGCCTATTGGCCAAGGTTGAACGCGATGGACGCGCGTCCCGCTTTCAGCGATCGCGTGGCCTATTGGCCAAGGTGATTAGGCGTTGCATATTGTTGTGGAATGGGGATGTTGGTGGAATGGGCATGTTGGTGGAATGGGCATGTTGGTGGAATGGGGATGTTGGTGGAATGGGCATCTTGGTGGAATGGGGATGTTGGTGGAATGGGCATGTTGGTGTAATGGGCATCTTGGTGGAATGGGGATGTTGGTGGAATGGGGATGTTGGTGGAATGGGGATGTTGGTGGAATGGGCATCTTGCCCGTTCCATTTCTGACGGATGAATGCTTACGGGATTCCTAAATATGATCAGACGAATATATTCCTTCTCTACCGAATTGAGAATTGCTATAATAACAAAAATAGGAAATCAACAAAATGGAAAAGCTGACGGTTACTGCTGCCCAAAAAGAGTTAATAAACTTAGTTGAATTAGTCACAGAAGAAAACAAAGTTTATGAAATCGAGATTTCTAATGGTTCTGCTGTTTTAATTTCTCGAAAAAACTATGAAAGCTTACAAGAAACCTTAGAATTACTTTCAATCCCTGGAATGATGGAAAGCCTACAAATATCCCTTGAACAAATAACCAATAAGGAAACCTACTCCCTAGATGAAGTCTTGGGAGATATTGATTGATGGTTTACGAAGTTCGTTTTACCAAAGAGGCTAAAAAGGATGTTGCCAAACTTACGCCCAAATTAAAGCAAAAACTTAAAACAATGATTCAGGACACGATCAGTATAAATCCTTATGCTGGTAAAAAGCTGGTGGGCAATCTTGCTGGTTTCTTTTCTATGCGTTTAAGTTATAAAGATAGAATTATTTACACAATTGACAATGAGCAGAAGCTGATCTATATTCACCGCGCCAAAACTCATTATGGAGAATAAAATAATGGTATTGCATAGTGCGTTCGCGTAGCATGACCTTTCGGACAAAGCCCGACGCTGCGCGAACGGTCAATCGCCTGCTCTTGTAGTGCGATCGCATATTTTGTAGGCGGAGCTGATCCCATCAAGTAAGGGAATTATCCCGTAAGCATTCAGCTATCAGCCGTCAGGCGTCAGCTCTGTGGCACAGGCTTCGTGGGACAGGCTTCGACGCTGGGACTTTCGTGACTATTAAACCAATGCTTACTTGTTGTCTTGATTATTGCGCGAGTGGGGGAAACCACGGCAATAGCGAGTGGGGGGGACCCCCAAGACCGTAATGGTGCGTTTGACCCGTAATTAAATTCGCCACGGGTCGCACCTCTGCATCGCTTATTCAAAAGCTGAGAGCTCAGAGATGATAGCTGATAGCTGATAGCTGATAGCTGATAGCTGATAGCTGATAGCTGAATGCTTACATTACCCCTTCACTGTAAGTACTATATAGTTAAGAAAAATACAAGGTGTTAGTTATGACAGATAAGAAACTGGTATTTGAACGCATTACCTTTGATCCCCAAATAATGGGAGGACGTGCTTGTGTTCGAGGCATGAGGATTACAGTATCTTTAGTGCTAAGTTTGGTAGCCGACGGTATGGATGTCAACGAAATTCTTGAAGCTTATCCCTATCTAGAAGCAGAAGATATTAAAGCTAGTCTTCTGTATGCAGCATTTTTGGCTAGTGAGCAAGTTCGGCCTTTCAGTGGAAGTGCCGCATGAAGTTTTTAGCAGATATGGGTGTCTCTCCTTTAACTGTTCAATTACTGCGTCAACAGGGATATGATACGGTACATCTTTACGAACAAGGATTAGAACGGCTCTTAGATGCTTTGATTCTGGAAAAGGCAAGGCAAGAGGAGCGCATTGTTTTAACTTTTGACTTGGATTTTGGCGATCTATTGGCAGCAAGTTCTGCTTTGCTGCCTAGTGTGATCATATTTCGCTTGAAGAATACAAATCCTGCAAGTGTTGGTGCAAGATTGCTGGCGGTGCTGGCTGAGTGTGGGGAAGATTTGGAAGCAGGTGCAATTATCACGGTGGATGATACTCGTTACCGACTGCGACGACTGCCAATTTGAGCAGATCTTGTAGGGTGCGAAGCACGAAAGTGTAACGCACCGAAATTCAACCCAACCGCCCAATTAAAACAACAAATAAAAATAAAAAAAATCCAATATTAACCCCTGATTGCCCTGTGTTAAAATGCTCGATAGCTAGATTACGCAATTAAAAAAACGTTTTACCAAATCATTACAAATTGCCATGGAAATCCAAGACTACTTCGACTTCCTAGCCTCTGACGACATTCGCATCAAAGGTAGCCGCATTGGTATCGAAAGCGTCCTCTACGAATATATCTATCGCGCCAGAACCCCTGAAGAAATTACCCAACAATTTGAGACAATTACCCTGTCTTGATGCAGTCGCTCATGGGGGAAACCCCCAAGACCGCGCTGCATCGCTAGAACAAGTCCATGGCACTATTCTCTACTATCTACACAACAAAGAAGAGGTTAGCACTTACTTAGCTGACTGGCTAGAGTTTTGCCGCCAACAACGAGAAGAACAAAAACAGAATCCTTCTGCTGCACGGCAAAGGTTCCGGCAATTGAACAAATGTGCGACGCATTCCCCCACCTGGGCGTAGGCCACGCTACGCGAACGCCCAGGTGGGGGTTAAGGAGCAAACTAATTAATCGTCATAGCCAAGGTTCTCTATATACTGCTTCAGAACAGAAAGCGGTGCGCCTCCACATGACACAGCACTAAATCCTCTTTTCCAGAAGACAGGCTTCCAGTAATAGGGAGCCAATTCTTTTTTTTGCATATCTTTTTCTAATTTCTCTGCTAGTCACCGTTTTGAGGGTATTGCAAAGCTTGGAAATTGACACCTTAGGGGCTAGGTCAATCAGAAGATGGATGTGATCATTTTCCCCTAGGTCGGCCTTGGCATCCTCAAGAATACAGTCATTTTTTTCACAAATACTTTTGACCAGATCTTTGATGTCTTCTTCTATGTTTCCTGTAATCACTGGGTGGCGGTATTTTGTCACAAACACTATATGAATCTTGATTAGCGAAACCGTCTGTGCAAAAGAGCGGAAAGAGGTTGACATGTTTAATCACTATGATTTAATCTGGTGACATACTAGCAATTCAGTTGAGCCTGTGAAGACGCCAGCCAAAATCATTCGCACCGATAAGTGGACTCTTAACCCGACTGCCAAACAGCGCTTTTTGTTTGGTGAGACGGTGAAGGTGTACCGCCAGGCTTGTCGATATTTGGTTGGTATTATTTATATTCACTGGGGCGAATTGGGCGAGTTAACTGCTGACCAGCTAACTCCTGCTGTTGAGGGATTGATGCACAAAACAGCCAAGCGACCCAAAATAAAATATCCTCAATTCAACAAAACTTTCCATAAATTTCCTAGTTACTACCGTCGAGCAGCAATTGCATTCGCAGCTGGACAGGTTAGCAGCTATGCAACTCGATACCGTGAATGGCAATCTGGCGTCCGAAAAAGGAAAGATAGCAAGCCACCAAGATTAAATGCTGATACTGGTTGCTATCCAGCTTTGTATAAAGGTCAATGCTATAAGCTGCATGGTTTTGACCAAGTCGAAATCAAAGTCTTCAATGGTTTAGATTGGATTTGGACTACAGTTCAGATAACTGGATTAAGAGAGCGCCACGCCTGTGCCACTAACAAGATGATGTCCCCTTCATTGATCTTCAATGATAGGTATTGTCATCTATCTGTTCCATTTACTTGTAAACCAGAAAAACGCAAACCAAGATCTAACGTAACTGCGGTAGACTTGGGTATTAATACAACTGCTACCATAGCAGTTGTAACCCACAGCGGTACTGTAATCCACCGTGAGTTTATTCATCCTGGAAGAGACATAGACCGCAGAGATAAACGACTGAAATCCGTATCCTTAAGGGCATCAAAGACAATGGGAAAAGGAGGAAAACTGCACAAAGGTTTTTGCTCCAAGACCTACCAAAAATGCCAAAGAATTAACAACCAGATTGGCCACATTGTTTCTAAGGGAATTGTTGAGATTGCTGAAAAGTTTAATTCTGAAGCGATTGTATTTGAGAATCTTAAAGGATGGAAGCCAAAGGGCGGAAGGAAACGCTCCAATTTAAGGCAAAGATTTCACGGATGGCTCAAAGCAAAGATTCGTGATTTTACGGAAATGAAATGGGCTGAACTTGGAGGCAAAGTTATAGAGGTCGTGGCGGCTTACACCTCAAAACTTGCCTATGATGGTTCTGGTACGGTTAAACGAAATTCAAAGAATTATACCCTAGCAACCTTCCCTTCAGCTAAGCGATTCAATGCCGACCTTAATGGCGCTTACAACATTGGTGCTAGAGGTGTACTTAAGCTCGTTCGCAGAAATGACAACGAGGGTCGTTCCAGCAAAAGTCCTGGACGACCGCCTAGAAGCTGGGCTTGTCTATGTGACCTGTGGACGCTTCGTAGTTCCAGGTTAGCATAGGACACCACCACCTCGTTCAGGTGGTGGAAGCTTCATAGCAGAAGCCGCTCTGGAGCGAGTCATTAATCCTAGTAGGGTGGGCAGTGCCTACCAACGCCCTTTGCAAGCTTGATTATCTGTCTGGTGCACTGCCCACCCTACATCTGATAGCTGATAGCTGACAGCTGAATGCTTACCTCTAACTAACCATCACACGCCGATTGTACTCCTCAACCAACTGAGCCTCATGTTCACCATGGAAAAATGACAGCAGAGCAAACCGTCGTCCTTTAATAACATCTGTAACCTCGTGAAGCAGGGAACAGGAAAAAATCAAAGCACTGCCTGTTTCCGGCTGATATAAATCCAATCCGTATTCTGGAAATCTTAAACAGCCCCCTTCATAGTCTTCCACATTCAAATTAATAGTCATAGCAAAGCGACGATAGGCAGTTCCTTCCGTAGCATCATCCCGATGGGGTCGAAAATATCCGCCAGTATTAGCATCATAGCAACCAATCCGAAAACTCTCAAATCGAGTAATTTCAAAATGAAAGGCTTTCTTGATTGCAGGGCGAACCTGTTGACGGATGAAATATCTTAAACGTTGATGGGTTTCCCCTTCTTGAAGAAAATGGTCTCTGCGTCTTTTATAATCATCGTCCTCAATGGGAGTCAATTCTCCCTTATGCTCAATCATTGAATAGGACTCTTGATTCCCTTCAGTTTCCCAAATATTAATTAGGGTTTGACAAAACTCTCTATCCAAGACATTAGGAATAAATAAAACTGGCGCTTGATTAGTAATTTTACGGGGAGCTTCTGGAGATTTATTCATTATAGTTAATTAATTAAATAATAAAGGGAGTAGGTAATAGGTAATAGGTAATAGGTAATAGGTAATAGGTAATAGGTAATAGGTAATAGGTAATAGGTAATAG
>NZ_JAAHHE010000321.1:0-6851 GCF_010692525.1 Moorena sp. SIO3B2 | reverse complement strand
AAGGACAACTCATTTCCCCAAGATTCTCATTTGGAGTCTGGCGATGTTCGGAACCAATGCTGTTCTTACCCCTTATATGGCACTGCGCTATAATACACCAATTCCTCCAGTAAAGGAGGAAACGAACAAGGGAATATTAGCTCGTGTATTTGGTTGGACAGGAATGATAGTGGGGATCATTGCCTTAGTTTGGGGGGTTATGGGACGACCAGAGTTTGGAGATTTGGTCGAGAGAATGAACTATTTTGGGGAGCAATTGATGACGAACCGACTTACATTAGCTTTCTGTGTAGATTTATTACTTTTTTCCCTTTTTCAGGCTTTACTTTTGGGGGCAGTTAACACCAGGATTGGCTGGTTTCGATTTATTCCTTTCTGGGGACTTGCGCTATGGCTCATTCTATGAGTTGCTTGGAGGTTTGCTCAGCACGAGCGAACGCAATTTGCTGGCCAAAATCACTTTTATTCTCAAATCATAACTATATGGTTTTGGCATAATCTGGTGTTCAATATCAAAAAGTTTACCTTAACGCTTACATAACTGTGCTGCGGAGCATTTTCAGTCAGTAAAGGTTAATCAGGATTTAATAATGTTAGAACTATATTTAGACAGTGCCGATGTTGAACAAATAGCACGTTTTCACTCTTGCTTACCCATTAAAGGAATAACAACCAACCCCAGTATTCTGGCTCAAGCCAATATAGGTGTTAATCAATTACTTAAAGAAGTAAATTCTATACTAGGGAATGAGGCACGTTTCCACATTCAAGTTATCAGTCAATCTGTAGATGAAATAATCTTGGAAGCTGATAAAATAACAGCTTTACCCTATGATATTGTGGTTAAAATTCCCGCCACGGAAATAGGTCTGGTGGCAATAAAACAGTTACATCGGAAGCAGATACCTCTATTAGCTACGGCAATTTATACAGTTCAACAAGGTTTTTTAGCTGCACTAGCAGGTGCCGATTATTTAGCTCCTTATGTAAATCGAATTGATGTTTTGGGGGGAAATGGTGTCACAGTTGTGGAGCAACTTCAACAACTTGTCCAACAACAAAACCTAAGTTGTTGTTTATTACCGGCTAGTTTTAAAAATTCGCGTCAAGTTTTAGAGGTATTACAAGCAGGGGTTGGTGCGATTACTTTGCCTGTAGGTTTAATGGGACAAATGGTTTTACATCCGGCTACACCTTTGGCAGTTGAACAATTTAATACTGATTGGCAACAAGTCTTTGGTGATAAATTAGCTTTTGAAACTTAATGTGACCTGAGTTTTGGATAAGAAAACAGGCAGATAGAGAGAGAATACATAAACATACATATAGAGTTTATTGCAGTTATGAGGTACAGTCTTCTTGGACGTTAATTCCCTGTTAGGTGCGCTTGACCCATTAAGAATTAAATTCGCCACGGGTCGCACCTCTTGATCCAGCGCATCGCTATTCCCTATGCCCTCTTATCTCTTCCCTGTTCTCTTTTTCCTTGAGCGACTTGTCAAACTGCTGATACATTATTTCATTGACAATCCACAACTCCTAACCGTAATCCAATACGCTGGTATTTGGTAGAATCATAGAAAGTTCCCCGGTGCATTACTTGTGAGTTATCCCAAAAAATAATATCTCCTGGCTCCCAAACATGGGAATATACAGGGGTGCGTTTTAAAACAGTCTGAAACAAATCTTGCCAGTATTGTTTGGCTTCTTCTCGTTTATCTTCCATACCCAGAGGAATTGCTGTGTTCCAAGAACCCAAATATAATCCTTTTTGACCCGTAACTTTGTGAGTTGAAACAATGGGATGGACTTTTTTAGGAACATCATCCCAGTCAAGATTTTGACGATCAAACATGGGTGGCATTTGATACATTGATATTCCTTCTAATTCCTTTTGATAACTAGGATCAAGATTGTTATAAGCTTCTACTAAGTCTAAATATTCTGTGGTGTGAGGTTGTCCATTTTCTCCCTCTTCAGGAACTTTTATAGTGTAGAGCATGACAACATACAGTGCATTCATATCTAATTCTTCTCTTCTGGGTACTCCATCTTTATCTTGATGCCACACCCGGGCTCCATAAATCTTTTCAGGAGGTTCTTGATCAAATCCTTTAGGATTACCTAAAATAGCTGTATATTGGCTCTGGATATCTGGAGGGAGATCGGGGTCTAAAGAAAAAGAATTACCTCCAAACATCAAATTTCCAAAAGTTTTTATGGCAAATTCTTCTAACTCCGATGCAGTAAGCTGTTGATTTTTGACAACAATCACACCATGTTCCCATAGAGATTGTTTTAATTCATGTCTTTGTGAATCGGTCAGATGCAGTAAGTTACATCCTGGAAGGACTTCCATTCCTAGTCTAGATTTATATTGTGTTTGTTTTAATGGATTTTTGATAATCATAAAATTTACTGTTTCTAGAGACTAGAATAATTATAATCGAATTTAACCTCAGGCTTATAGTTAAAAACCCAATCTTGATATTCTTCGCTACTCATCTGTGACTGTTCCTGGATTTGCTGATTAGCAGTCTCTCTATCGGTTGTGTAGTAACGCATTTCACCCAAAGCGCTACGGGTTTGCATCAGTTGGGTACGGGGTATACGACGGTGTTCATAAGTAGCCAGAGCTTCTTCAATGCTCGATGCTTGGGAACAGCAAAATGCTAGTTCATAGGCGTCTTCAAACGTACTATTGGCTCCCTGTGCCATAGCAGGAGCCATTGGGTGAGCCGCATCACCCAACAACGTAACTCTGCCTTGACTCCAATATTTTAGCGGTAAGCGGTCGCAAATTGGTCCGGCCAAAATGCGCTCTGCTGGTGTTGCTTCCACAAGCGATCGCAATGATTCTCCCCAGTCCGCTAATTGATCGAGAACCCGAGATTTGACCTCAGCCGCATCTTGGGAAACAATACAATCTGGTAATAACTTACGATATAGCCAGGAAATATGCCCATCACCGACATTTAGGAGGTACATAAATTCTTGATTACCTTTCACAAATCCGAGTTCACCGGGATTAAGTAATTCTTGGTTACATTTGATAACAGTACGCCAAGACATACTTCCTAAATAGCGGGGTTTACCGTCTCCAATTAAAGCTTCTCTAATGGCAGAATTTATACCATCGCCTCCAATTAGCAAATCTGCACTAACCTTTTCCCCGTTATCAAAATATATTGACACGTGACGGTCGTATTGTTCAAAACCGATGCAGCGATGGTTAAGATGAATACTATCAGATGGTAACTTAGATGCCATAATTTGCTGCAAACGCCACCACCAAACAGTTATCAATGGCTGACCATATTTATCATCAAATCTGCTTGCTGGGTTAGTGCGAAGTGTTTCACCTTGAGTATTCTTTAAAACGCTTTTCCTAACCTCACAACCTGACTTTTTGATAGTTTCTACTATCCCCGGTTCAATAGCATCAAGGAAATTTAAACCATTTGGTAACAACCCCAAACCACCACCAACGGGCCGAAAATCTTGAGCTTTTTCGTAAACTTGGACATCATACCCCCATTTCCGGAGTGCTATAGCAACAGCCAAACCTCCAAGTCCAGCACCAATAATCGCCACTTTTTCCATAAATGGTTTGGATGACTTCCCCATTTGAGTTTTTTCTTGTGCGCTTGCCTGTAGTTTCATACTTAATTTAACGGCATAGGAACAGTTGAATTTACCGACTCACGCTCGTGTAATTTCTCGAACCAATTTCCTAAGTTAGGATACCGCGAACCCCAATCTTTATCCAAGCGAAGGCTGTAGTAACCCAAGGAACATAACGCTGCTACATCTGCTGCTGTCCATGTGTCATTGCCTAATAAGTATTGAGATTGGGCTAATTGTTGATCAAAAATTGGTAAAAGGCGATTAATTGACGTTTCTAATTTGGTTCGATAATCAGTTACCTCTAAATTATTAGTCAAATTTAAAAGCCATAAATTGATGATATTATCACCTAAATAATCAGCGATTTCTTCCCATTTACGACATTCAAGCTTTGCCTGATAATTACTTGGATAAAAACTAGGTTGTGGATAGGTTTCGTCTAAATACTCTGCAATTAATGTAGAATCCCAAATAACTGTACCATCTTGTTCTACAAACACAGGGACTTTACCAATGGGAGAAATTTTAATAAATTCAGACGGTTTATTCTTAAGATTAACTTCTTTGAGTTCGCAATCTAATTTTTTTTCAGCTAACAATATGCGAATTTTACGAGAAAAGTTTGATTGCTGGTGATAATACAATATTCTATTCATCAAATATCTCCACAAAAGCCACGAAAATTTTTACTTTACATCATTGAGCCCAAATTGTTAAGCTTGGCTATAACAGGAGTGTCCAGCAGCCAAGATGAAAGAGCTAAATAATATTATAGCAGCATTTGCCAAAATTCAACACAACAATGAACAAGTATTTCTTGCTACTGTTGTCAATGCTCAAGGCTCTACCTATCGCCAACCTGGTGCGCGAATGCTGATCACATCAAGTGGTAAAATGGTAGGAACCATTAGCGGTGGTTGTTTGGAAAATGATGTATTTGAGCATACTCGCGTTTCGATGCCAGACGGAAAACCCATAGTCATCACTTATGATACCACTGCTGATGAGGACATTATCTGGGGATTTGGGCTGGGTTGTAACGGTGTGGTAAACGTCTTTATTGAGCTTCTAAATCAAGATAATCCCCTTAACCCCTTAGCTTTTATTCATCAATGTTTCTATAACCAGCAGCAAGGTATTATTGCCACTGTTATTGCTGTGGAAGGTAGGGTAAATGTTAAGGTTGGGGCGCGTTTAATCCTGCAATCAAATAATACTGTAAATACTGATATTAAAGACGAGTATTTGACTGCTGCTTTGCTCAAAGATGCTCAAGCTGCTCTGGAAAATCAACATTCAAGTTTCCATCAATACCAATTAGCAGTCGGTAAAGTAGATATTTTTATCGAGTTGATTAAACCCCCGCCACATCTAATAATTTTTGGTGCAGGTCGTGATAGTGTACCTGTAGCAGAGTTTGCTAAAGCCTTAGGGTGGCGAGTCACTATAGTTGATTGTCGAGGGAGTGAGGTAACTCAAGAGCGTTTTATCATGGCTGATCAGGTGATTCTCACCCGCAGGGAAATTCTAGACAAGCAAATCTGTATTGATGATAACACCATTGCTGTGGTCATGACTCATAACTACCTCGATGATTTAGAAATTTTGAAAGTGCTAATCCCTGCTGCTATCAGCTATCTGGGTTGTTTGGGTTCAAAGCAACGCACTGCCAGGTTACTGCAAGATTTACGTGCAGCAGGAGTAGAATGTACACCCATACAGCTACAAAAGTTACACACTCCTGTTGGCATTGATATTGGTGCAGATACACCAGAAGCGATCGCATTATCCATCATTGCTGAAATTCAAGCTGTGTTAGCAAACCGTGGTGGTGGCTTTTTAAAACACCGCATGGAACCAATTCATAAACGAAATCAAGTCAATAAAATCCCAATTAAAAACTATAAAGGTTGTTGAATTTAACTTTTTAATATTTGAATTATGAAATGAAAATAACCAATTCAAAGCTAAAAATAACTGAATCAAATATTGCTATTATTATCTTAGCAGCAGGTGCATCAACCCGCATGGGTAGACCTAAACAACTCTTACCCTATCAGGGATGCAGCTTGCTTCGCCATACCATAGAGACTGCAATGGCTTCAGTCTGCAAGCCTGTCGTAGTAGTTTTAGGAGCAAATGCCCAACAGATATATTCTGAAGTTAACCAACCTTCTGTAACGGTAGTTGAAAACCTAGATTGGAATTTGGGAATGGGTTCCTCAATTCGTAGGGGAATTCTATCCCTTGCCACTTGTTCTGAAACCATAGACGCAGCAGTTATTACTGTTTGTGACCAGCCGTTTCTTTCTCCTGAAATTATTAATTATTTAGTGGCAGCCTATCATGATACGGGAAAACCCATCGTTGCTTGCCAATATGCAGATACATTAGGTGTACCTGTTTTGTTTAAACATATATTTTTCTCTGAACTAGCAACCTTAGATGAGACCGTGGGTGCCAAAAAATTAATCAATAAATACTACAACGAAGTATGTAGTATTCCTTTTCCATTAGGTGTAATTGATATTGATACACCAAGAGATTACCAGAAGTTAGAGAAAAACCAAGAGGGGCAAGAGCTCCGGAGTTTTATTTGACAAAAAAACAAGACCTCCTAGGTTTACATCTCAAATACAAACCCTATAGTAGAGTGCGTTATTAACGCACCTTACTGGTATAGTTATGGCGTAAGTCCTGTTAGTGACAAGCCCCATCCCCTTGTGGATGGGGCTGTTGACTGTTCAATATAAAAAGAGTATAAAACTCATAGCTAAAGGCAAAAATGGAGCAAATAAACTCAGAAATTGACGCAATTCGCCAGAGCATTGCCGCACTACGTGCTGAACGTGATACCCTAACCCGCCAGGAAATTATCTTAGAAGACCAGTCTCCAGAAGCGATCGCTCAAGCCTACCGTCGTCAAGCCAGTGAAAACGCCCAACGCTCGGTAGAGATACTAGGAATCGATAATGCGATCGCAGCCTTAGAAGCCCAGTTGGAACAAAAACAGCAGCAGTTACAGCCAGCACTTACCATCAGTCAACCCCTAACCCTGGAAGACCAAATAGAACAAGCCACACAACAAGCTTATGACCACGCTGAACGGATTAATGAACTGGCAGCGGAACTAGCAGAAGAACTCAAAGCCCTAAAAGCGATCGCTCATGACCTGAGTCCCATTTATTGGAAGTTGTATCATCGACCCTTTGTTACTGGATTCA
>NZ_JAAHHE010000320.1:0-6862 GCF_010692525.1 Moorena sp. SIO3B2 | reverse complement strand
ACGGTGAGACCTTAAAGAATCTTTGTCTAATGAGTGGTGGACATGTCCGAAACTTGATGCAATTAATCCAGAAAGCGATTGACTGGACAGATGAACTACCGATTACTAAAAAAGCAGCAAAGCGAGCCATTGAAGAAACACGAGAGACCTATCAGAAGACTGTACAGGAGACTGAATGGGAAATTTTAGCGCGAGCATGTCATCTCAAGCAGGCCTATAATGATGTTGATCACTTACGTCTGTTGTTGAGTCGCTGCCTCTTGGAATACCGCTATTATGATGAAAACGATAACCTACAGATTTGATGTAATGTTCATCCACTAATCGAAGGGATTCCAAGATTCCAAGATGAACTTAAAAAGGTTAGAGCTTTATGAGTCTTGCTAAGTCATCTAACGATAGTCAACCCTCTAGGGAGGAAATTTACCAAGCCTTTTTGCGATCGCTGAGGCGACGGAGGGGATTTGGGATTGTGTTCATGCAATCTCCTCCAGCGGAGGCTAAGCGGATCATTGGGCGAGTGCATCAGGATTTACCCCAGAAGCAAATAGCAACCTTAACATTAAACGAGCCCATTGATAATCTTTATGATCGTGTTAAAAATATTCTAGACCGCGATCAGTTGACTATTCTCTTCATTCAAGGTCTTGAAAAATCTTTAGAAGCTTATATCAAGCCAGGATATGGCGGAGACGGGGATTACTACAATCTTGATACTGTCCCTACTATCTTGAGTCATTTAAACCAACGGCGAGAGCTATTTCGAGATAATTTTCCAACTCTTTGCTTTGTTTTTGTGTTGCCAGCGTTTGCTATTAAATACTTTATTCGCCGTGCTCCGGATTTCTTTGATTGGGGCGCAGGTGTTTTTGATTTTTCTGTTGATATAGGAGCTAACGGTTTCTCTGATAATGTAATCCAACCAGGGCAAAACAACATCAATGTTGGTAGTGCTAGACCTGCTGACGAAGAGATTGACTATTTTAAACAGGCTTTACAAAGGCAACGAGAAATCGGCGATCGCGTAGCGTGGCCTACGGCCAATCGCAAGGGTGAGGCAGATTCTTTAAGTAGCTTGGGTAATGCTTATCGATCCTTAGGCCAATATCGAGAAGCGATTGACTATCTTCAACAGGGTTTACAAATTCAACATGAGATTGGTGACCGCTACGGAGAATTAGCTTCTTTAAGTAGTTTGGGTGGAGCCTTATATTGCCTCAAGCAGTATGAGCGCTCCATAGCTTCTTATGATCAAGCAATTGAGATTTACCAAGAGTTGGGACTTGATCAAGCTGCTTTATTGAGTCAGATGCTGATTAATCGAGGTAATGCCTTAAAGAGCATAGGGCGGTTAGAAGAATCAATTAAGAACTACAATCAAGCCCTGGCAATTGAACCAAATTCAGATCAAGCGTTGGTTCAGTGTGGGGATGCTCTAAATCAGTTGGGACTATGAATTGCTATTACAATTAAACTAATTAAACCTAAGTAAATATCAATTATGGACCCCCTCTCACTTTTGGCTAGTTTAGAAATACCCAAAATAGTCTCACCTTTGTTAGGTAGTGCTGGGGTAGCAGTGGGTAAGCATATAGCTCAATCTCTGACTAAAAGCGATGTCGAAAAAGCCATCAAAGCTGGAGTAGAAGCGGTTTATCAATCGGACGAAAAACTCGATAGTCAAAAGCGCTTATTTTTTCATGTCGCCCCGGATGGCTGGAATGGAGTTAAGAAGTTTTTGGGCAACTATTTTACTAACTCGGGGGTTGTGGCGGAATTACAGAAACCCTTAATCAATCAAGGAAAGCCAGACTGTGATTTTTTAGTCAGGCTATTTCAACAGCAAGCTGAAGCCAAGAGTATCCAACTAAATCAACAAGCCAGTTTACCGGATTGGATAAAGATCTTTGTTAATGCTTATTTTGAGCAGACTGCTACTTATCTAAAATTTCAGGTAGCCAAACAGGATTATTGTAACCAGTTAGCCAAATGGTTTGATGATGTAAAATTTGCTGGCATTGCTGTGGCTGGGCAAGAAGTAGAAAAATCGGAGAAGTTAGCCCAGATTTTTGTAATGCCAGATGTGGTGCAGGAGGTGGCAACTGCTAGGGATTTGGAATTGGAGCGGTTAGCAGAGGCAAGTGGTGAAAAACCAGAAAGGGCGCTGTTGGAAAAGACAACTCCTAGGAAATTTTTGGCTGATCAGTTGTTGAGTCAAAATCAGTCGAGACGAGTAGTGATATTGGGTGCTCCAGGCTCCGGTAAAACAACCTTGATGAGTTATTTTGCCGTAATGTTAGCTCAGAGCAAAGCTGAGGTTTTGGGATTAGATGGTAATACTGACTGGCTACCGATTTTAATTAGGATACGAGACTTGGCCAGACATCCAGATAAAAGCCTGATCGACTATGCCCGGATGTTTGCTGAAAAAACCATGGCCGTCAACACCATACCAGTGGGATTTTTTGACCATTGGTTGTCTGATGGTAGAGCGTTAATATTGCTGGATGGTTTGGATGAAGTAGCAGAAGACGCTAAACGGAATGATGTGGTCAGTCGCATCAATAATTTTTTAGGACAGTTTGACAGAAATCGAGCGATTATTACATCTCGTCCGGCTGGTTATCGACGGGACTTTTTCCGCACTGAGGACTTTCCCCACTATCAAATTGAACCCTTTGATGACAAGAAGATTTCCGCATTTATTGATAACTGGTATAATAGCAGGTTTCAAGACCAAGCAGAAGCGGAAAGGCGCAAGCAGACGTTACGAAAGGCTCTGGATGATAATGACCGGATTAAGTTGTTGGCACGGAATCCGTTATTGTTGACAATTATTGCCTTGATTCATCGGTATCAAGCGGTATTGCCCAAGGAGCGCCATAAGCTTTATGACAAGGCAGTGGAAACCTTGTTAACCTCTTGGGATGCCAATAAAGAGTTAACTCGTGATAATTGGTTGACCTATTTGGGTTTGGATGATTTACGCCGGTTGATGGAATCCCTGGCTTATTGGATTCATATCCAGGGAAATATTGAAGATAACGACAGTGGCACCCTGATTGACCGGGATGAGTTGATTGATCAGTTGAAGCAGCAGATTAAAACCATGAAGGAGGTGAAGCTTCATCAGGCCGAGGAAGAGGCGAAACGATTTGTAGAATTGATTCGGGAGCGCACTGGTTTATTGAATGAGCAGGGGCAAAATTGTTATGCCTTTGTCCATAAGACTTTTCAGGAATATTTGTGTGCTGAAGATATTGACTATGAAGCGGATAATGACGGGGATTTTGATATTGTTTTGGATCCGATTCGGGAGCATTTGCATGACTCCCACTGGCGCGAAGTGTTACTATTGCTGATAGCACAACAAAAACCCAAAAAGGCGGCGAAAGCGATTAAGATAGTTTTGAATAATAAGAGTGATTATGAGCAGTGGTTGCATCGGGACTTGTTGTTTGCTGGTAATTGTTTGGCGGAAAACCCCAAGAATTTGCGGGGTGCTGATAGTAGCTTAGTGCAACAGATTTTAGAGCGGTTGGTTGAGTTGGAGGTGAGTGAAGAACGAGTTGGTAATAATATTCATCACCAAGTTTATCAAATAATTTGTAGTTTAAATGAAACGAATTTTCAAGAACAGGTATTGGAATTGTTGAAGAAGCAATCTGATATTAATGAGAAAAGATTGCTGAACTATCGAGCTAAATTAGGGGAAAAAGATCAGGTAATTGACATATGGCTAGAACGACTGAAAGATAATGACTCTGATGTCCGTGAAAGGGCAGCCGATGCCTTGGGTAAATTGGGCAACAGCTCAGACACCGTAGTCAAGGAAAACATAGTCAAGTCTCTACTAGCACTGCTTGAGGATAATGACTCTAATGTGCGTATTAGTGCAGCCTATGAATTGGGTAAATTGGGCAAGGACTCAGAAACTGTAGTCAATGCTCTACTAGCACTGCTTGAGCAGCATAACTCTGATGTGCGTAGTAGTGCTAGTACAGCCTTGGGTAAATTGGGTAACAGCTCAGACACCGTAGTCAACCCTCTACTAGCACTGCTTGAGGATAATGACTCTAATGTGCGTAGTAGTGCAGCCGATGCCTTGGGTGAATTGGGCAATAGCTCAGACACCGTAATCAACGGCCTACTAGCACTGTTTCAGGATAATGACTCTAATGTGCGTAGTAGTGCAGCCGATGCCTTGGGTGAATTGGGCAACGGCTCAGACACCGTAGTCAACGGCCTACTAGCACTGTTTCAGGATAATGACTTTAATGTGCGTAGTAGTGCAGCCGATGCCTTGGGTGAATTGGGCAACAGCTCAGACACCGTAGTCAACGGCCTACTAGCACTGCTTCAGGATGATAAATCTTATGTGCGTATAAGGGCAGCCGATGCCTTGGTTGAATTGGGCAACGGCTCAGACACCGTAGTCAACGGCCTACTAGCACTGCTTCAGGATGATGAATCTTCTGTGCGTATAAGGGCAGCCGATGCCTTGGTTGAATTGGGCAACAGCTCAGACACCGTAGTCAACACTCTACTAGCACTGCTTCAGGATAATGAATTTTATGTGCGTAGTACGGCAGCCTATGCCTTGATTAAATTGGGCAACAGCTCAGACACCGTAGTCAACGGCCTACTAGCACTGCTTCAGGATAATGACTCTAATGTGCGTTGGATGGGAGCCTATGCCTTGGTTGAATTCGACAACAGCTCAGAAACCGTAGTCAACACTCTACTAGCACTGCTTCAGGATAATGACTCTAATGTGCGTTGGATGGGAGCCTATGCCTTGGGTAAGTTGGGCAAAACATCCGATCATATTCTCCGCACTGTGATTGAATGGATTGAACAACACCAGGATTCAGACTATGTGGGCAATGGTATTGATGTGCTGTGGGATTTGGTTGTAGGTAGGGAGTAGGGAGCAGGGAGCAGGGAGCAGGGAGGGTTTTGCGATCGCCCCCATTGTAGACTCTTAACTCGATCAGCTTTTGCGATCGCATTCCAAATCCCAGTCAACGAGAAATAGAGCGACTATTACAATAGTTCCGGTAACCTCTAATATAATCGTTAACCATATCAATCGCTTCAGGGCGCATGTTTCGTTGACGGGGAAAGTCCTTTAATACCGAAAAAACATTCTGGTAAACCGCACACCAATTCCCAATCCCTGCCCGTAATGACTGTTGTGCCCGAACCAGGCTACGGATAAAAGCAATAGAGAAATCTTCAGGATCCTTCACAACTGCTGCATCCAATAATAATAGAGCATTAGCTCGCTGAACTTGCCCCAGACTACTGCTTGATCTAGAGCGATTGCTTACTGCAACAGCACTCTCCAAAGTTGGGTCATCCATGGCTAGTAAATAGCCTAGCGCTAGGGCTTCTGCTGCCGTTAACATCTCAAGGGTAATGGCTGATGGCTGCTGACTACGGCTGCGAGCAATATACTCAAGATACTGATTAGCCCTCTGGCTCGGCTCAACAGAAAACCCAAGTTGGTTGATAATCGCTGCTCGCACATCATGGGTAATATTGGGATTGCTTAGGTTTTGGAAAACCTTATCATCAAGTCCATAAACCGAGGCATATGTAATCAGATCAACATCTTTATATGCCTTAGCAAAAGGAGTACTAGTTAAGGGACTATCCGCCAAGGCTACCGGAGCAGCTGTAACTATACAACCTACCACAACAGGTGTCAGTAATGGTGTAATTTTCATTATATCACTTTTTAACTTTGTGAGCTTGTAGGGTGGGCAAAAACCGTTGAATTATTTGGATTATTATAAATTAGATTACTTTGCCCACCCTACTTGGGTTTTAGTTTGTAGCTTGTAGGGTGGGCAAAAACCGTTTAGTTCTTTTGATTCTTCTAGATTAGATTACTTTGCCCACCCTACTCATCTACTCATCGGTCTTGTAGGGTGGGCAAAAACCGTTGAATTATTTGGATTATTATAAATTAGATTACTTTGCCCACCCTACTTGGGTTTTAGTTTGTAGATCGTAGGGTGGGCAAAAACCGTTGAATTATTTGGATTATTATAAATTATATGTAAGCATTCAGCATTCAGCGGTCAGCCGTCAGCTTGTTTTATTCAAAAGCTCTTTGGTGTAGCGTGCGCTATGGGCATAAACTCTTTCGGTAGCGTGGCGACAGGCTATCAGCTGATAGCTGATAGCTGATAGCTGATAGCTGATAGCTGATAGCTGATAGCTGATAGCTTACAATTATATTACTTTGCCCACCTTACTTTAATTCTTCCAAATTACCAATAGTCAAAGTTCTTTCATCATCCGCTATCTTTTCTCTGAAGTCCATATCGATTTGAGTTGGATAACCTAAAGTCGGGTCGTAGGTAACATCAAGCTTATAATAATCCTGATCAATAGCCTTTTGGACAACATCGAATAGCTTCGAGACCGAATCATAGGTATTAAAAAATTTCCGATTAACTGGTTTGCCGCTATCAGCAGCAACAATGGAAGTCGTTTCACCATTACGGATTTCTACCACAACTGGGTTGGTGACTTCACCAATACAATAGCAACTTACCTGTAATCTATACCGGTAGTTATCTAGCTTTTGAGTTTCCCAACGTTCCTGATTTTGTTCCAATAGCTGCTCAGGGGAAGGATCACTAGCACAAGCGGAAAGTGGCAGAATCATCACTAGTAATCCTAGCCAACAATAGCGATAGAGTCTGGAGTGTAGCGTCATACTGTTCGAGTCACTAAGTAGAGCGACCAATCATAAGTCAGGATGGTTGACGAATCCGCTAGTGATTTTGTTGCCATTGTCGGTACGGGGGGCAGTAGAGCAACTGGTGTAGTAGGTTCGACTTGAAAC
>NZ_JAAHHE010000032.1:0-54109 GCF_010692525.1 Moorena sp. SIO3B2 | reverse complement strand
ACTAAACTCTTTTGTATTTCCGCTTGACTGTTTAAATCTGATGCTGCTTTAGCCAGTTCTAAACCTTTGAGGTAACGCTCCTTTGCCAGTCGATTTAACCCCACTTGTGTGTAGGTATTCCCTAGCAGTTGATAGGTTGCTACCAAAGTATTCCCATCTTTGATGCTTTGTTCGAGGATATCAATCGCATCATATTTCAAATCTTCGCTGAGGTAAAAATGGGCTATGGCTAAGGTTTTTGCTTCTTCACTTAACTGTTTTTGCTGGAGTTCCTCTACTTCTTTTAATAGGGTGGTAGCTTTCTTTTCATCAAGTACCCGAAAACCAAATACCCCTTCCTCTATAGAACGTTGACCGTTGTCAGTCTCAACAATTAACCAATAATAACCAGGTGGTAGAGGTTGTTCCCCTGAATAAAGAATTTCTGTCTCCCTACTGTGGGTTTTCCAGTCTAGATCTAATCCTTGTCCACGAATCCTAACAGAGTAACTTTCTGCACCTTCAACCTGATGCCAGCGTAGGGTGGGTCGGTTGTCGAGTAAGGATGTGTTCCTCGGACTTAATAGATAAGGAATGTTTTGATTATTTGCTGCCCTAGTAGGAGGGGTATCATCCTCTGAGTGAATTATTCTATTATCTCTGGTGGCAGGACAGCCTTCATTAACGGTGGAAGTTCTTCCCGGTTCAGGTTTCCAGGTTGTCCAGTTGGAACACAGCACTTCAACCGTAGCATTTGAGCCTACCAACAGCTGATAATCCCCCCTGAGTACAGAACCAATAGAAGCTGGTTGAAAATTTGACCAATTGGGCTTCTGGAATTTGACTTCACCTGGAGGACCCAAGGCGATAATTAGGTTAAACCTTGGTATTTGAGGCAGGGCAGGTTTGATGAAAGTAACTGCCACACCTAGCCCCAGTGCAAAGGCAATTAAGGTTTTCGATTGTTTTGACCACATGATTGATTGTCCTCCTTTAATTTTTTATGAGCTAAGCCCAGCCACAGATCCTCATCAGGATTAGCACTTGAGCCGAATTGACAACATTTTTGCCACTGGTTCAGGGCTTTGGTTTTCTGGTTTTGTCCTTGATAAACCTGAGCTAATAAGCAGTGGGCTGAACCGCGATTAGAGATTCGTTTACTACCTTCTTGACTACTTCCTAGAGAAACAGCACCCAGGATAAATTTCTCCGCTTCATACCAGCGCTGTTGCTTAAGCCTTGCCCAACCCAAGTTTTTCATCAGGTCGTATTTAACTTTGATACTGGCTTGCTCAGCCTTGGCTAAACCTTTTAAGAGTAGGGGTATAGCTAAAGATGGTTTGTTGTTCAGAATATGCAAGCGACCTAAGTTGTTATAGGCTTTGACAAAACCGCCTTTTACGGCGAATTGGTATTGAGTTCTGGCTTTATCAAACTGTTGTAAATCTTCGTAAACAAAAGCTAAGTTGTAGTGAGCTTTGACATTATCAGGATTAAGGGCTAACGCTTGCTGATAGTGGGCTTCAGCACTGGCTAGTTGACCTTGGTTATACTTTTCAAAACCTCTTTTATTGGAGAAATTAGAAAAATTGGGCAGATAAAAGTGAAAACCTAGTAAGATTACCAGTAATAACTCCGTCGCCCCGAGCTGGGCTTCCGCATGAAAATGCTTGGGAATACCCAGTCGGATTAATAATTTATCAAATCCTTCTTGTCCGGTTTCCGTTAGTTCGCTGATCCCTTGTAATACGGTCAAAAGACTGGGAAAAGCAATTGCTACTGCTCCCGCAAATCCAGTGCCTGCTATCAAAAAACGAGGCAGAAGGTCGATTAACAAGCCAAGATTCGCCGTCCAGCCAGCAATGCTCAATCCTCGCCATAACCAATCCCACCATTGCCAGCGGGCAAGCTCCGCTTCTGTTTCTAAATGCCACCACCAAGCTGTGTCTCGGGGTTCCAAACTAGTTCGCCAGCTGGCAAAATCAATAACTTTGCTGATCTGCCAAGCATTTTGTTTGAGGCGCACATCCAAGGCAACAAGCTTTTTTTGTTGGTGATAAGAAGGGTAAACTTGTGCCTGACCAACAGCCTGAACAAAATCCCTAGCATTTAAAACCACGATAATTTGCTTTTCAGACATCGGTGATGCTGAATCTTCAAGGTGTTCAAGGGCTATTTCGTAAGTCTTGAGAGCCTCATCTAAGGGAGGATTAGTCATTTACTTTGTGGGTCAAAGAAGCAAAAATTAAACTTAATTGTTATTGCAGCTTATATAGTTATATAGTTGATTTTATAGATTTGTACTACTAAGCTCGAAAAGCTTGACTGTAAGCATTCAGCAGTCAGCCGTCAGCCGTCAGCCAAGGGCATCAGCTGATACGCGACACGCTGATAGCTGATAGCTGATTACCTGATCTAGGGGTAATTGCAGCTGGCTCACATTTTTTTGTTCCCGCTTTTTATTGTAGGGCGCAGGCTAAGTAATAACAACCGTTAACATAGACGTTACACTTCCCACCCTCCCCACACTCCCGACTCCCTCGGTGCCCTTGACCCATTAAGAATTAAATTCGCCACGGGTCGCACCGCTCCCGACTCCCGACTCCCGACTCCCTAAAAAAAAATCGGTCAAGTTTGGGTTAACCCCAATCCTTGACCGAATCTGTACTTGAAGGTTCCACAAGTACAGCTCAAAATGGATAATTTCAGATCTCAATTATGGCATGATTCCCGAGTTAGTCAGCAACTGCTGAAAAGCAATAACATTCCAACTCATTTTGCTTCATGTTGCTTCATCCTCCTTCACCAAACATCCTTCACAATTCCTGATTTGCCAGGGGGCAACCCTGGCAAACTCCTATCTTAATCTACGTAAAAGTATCGAATCAAAAAGGTCATAACCTCACCAGGATTTCCCGTAGGCTCCGGAGTGCTCCACTCGTCCGGCTCCGCATACTTAAGGGAATAAATGGCATTAATTGTATTCCGAACCTTTTCAGGAGAACCGATCAAAAAGAGCTTGGCTTTCTTGGGTAAGGCACCTTGGTTGTCGGAAGGAGGAAAATTGTTACTCATCTGAAATTATCTCTTGAGTTTGTTGACACTATTAATTTATCAATAAATCAATATATTGTCAAGGGATTTTAGAAATTTTTTTTTATTAGGAAATCGGGAATCGGGAATCGGGAATCGGGAATCGGGAATAGTAATAAAATTACTCGTAGGGTGGGCAGTGTTTCAGAGCGATAATATTAGCTTATAATCGGTATTTTAAGCACTGCCCACCGACATCAAATCAACTATATTACTCGTAGGGTGGGCAGTGGTTTAGACGGATAAATCAGTTTTTAATCGGTTTTCAACACTGCCCACCTATATTAATCGTAGGGTGGGCAGTGGTTTAGACGGATAAATCAGTTTTTAATCGGTTTTCAACACTGCCCACCGACATCAAATCAACTATAAAATAGAATTTATTTGTCTAGATTTTTAATAAAATTACTGGTCTGGTGGGCAGTGCATAATAACAATTGAAAAGCTGACAATCCTGTTGGTATCCACTGCCCACCCTACATCTACATATACTGATCTGGTGGGCAGTGCCTAATACCAATTCAAAACCTCACAATCCTGTTGGTAGGCACTGCCCACCCTACATCTACATATACTGATCTGGTGGGCAGTGCTTCAGACCAATGCAAAACCTGACAATGCTTTTGGTAAGCACTGCCCACCCTACATCTCTCCCCATCTCCCCATCTCCCCCATCTCCCCCATCTCCCCATCTCCCTATCTCCCCATCTCCCTATCTCCCCATCTCCCTATCTCCCCTGGCCATAAAGCAAATCGATAATTGCCATGAGTTTTTCTTAAGTTAAGGTACTTATTAATAAATTATTAATATTAAGTTAACGGCTTATGTTTCTGGGGCTTGTGCCTTTACCATAGAGTAAAGTAAATGATTTTAGTAAAATACTTCAATAAATATAATGGATGTATTTGCAGTACAGTAAAAAGTAATTACCTACATGTAATGTAACAATTACCTACATCTAATTTAACTGTGCAACTAACTAACCAAATTCACTTTCGTAACATTAGGGGGGATATTTTTGGTGGACTAACCGCCGCCGTTATCGCCCTCCCCATGGCTCTTACCTTCGGTGTCGCCTCCGGTGCTGGAGCAGAAGCTGGTTTGTGGGGTGCTGTATTAATTGGCTTTTTTGCTGCGGTATTTGGAGGTACTCCCACCCTAATTTCTGAACCCACTGGCCCCATGACAGTGGTGATGACAGCGGTAATTGCTAACCTTACGGCTGCTAATCCAGAAAACGGCATGGCTATGGCTTTTACCGTGGTCATGTTAGCCGGAATTTTTCAAATTCTGTTTGGTTTTCTGCGCCTAGGCAAATACATTACTTTGATGCCCTACACCGTCATTTCCGGTTTTATGTCGGGTATTGGAATCATACTAATTATTTTGCAAACGGCTCCTTTTTTGGGTCAAGGTAGCCCTAAGGGTGGCGTCATTGGCACAGTTACTAGTTTGCCCACACTGATAGCAAACATCAACCCGGTTGAAACTGTTTTAGCTGTTTTGACCGTAGCAATTATTGTTTTAATGCCCCGCAAATGGAAACGCATCTTACCACCCCAGTTGCTAGCATTAATTCTGGGAACAGTTTTGTCTTTGGTATTTTTCTCTGGGGTAGATATTCGCCGTATTGGGGAAATTGCTGTTGGTTTGCCTAGTTTGCGTCTACCGGTGTTTAGCACTGAACAGTTACAGTTAATGGTGGTTGATGCTTTGGTGCTAGCTACATTGGGCTGCATTGATGCATTACTAACCTCCCTGGTTGCTGATAGTTTAACCCGTACCGAACATGATTCTAACAAAGAGTTAATGGGCCAGGGTTTAGGTAATTTAGTATCCGGTTTATTTGGCGGTATTCCTGGAGCTGGCGCAACCATGGGAACTGTGGTTAATATCCAATCCGGGGGTAGGAGTGCCCTTTCTGGAATCGCCCGTGCTTTAGCATTACTAGTAGTTGTGCTTTGGGCCGCCCCCCTCACCAAAACGATTCCCCTTGCTGTTTTGGCTGGTATCGCCCTCAAGGTAGGTATTGATATTATTGACTGGGGTTTCCTCAAGCGTGCCCATAAAATTTCTTGGAAAGCATCCCTGATTATGTACGGGGTGATTTTACTGACTGTTTTTGTTGACTTGATTGTGGCGGTGGGAGTAGGAGTATTTATTGCCAATATCCTCACCATTGAGCGTCTTAGTGCTCATAGAGCAGACAGTGTTAAGGCGATTACCTATGACGATGAGGAAATTCAGCTTTCCCAGGAGGAAAAAGTACTATTGGATCAAGGTGACGGTCGTATTGTACTCTTTCATCTCAGTGGACCGATGATTTTTGGGGTTGCAAAAGCAATTTCCCGTCAACACAATGCCATTGAAGGTTTTGATGTGCTGATTCTGGATTTCAGTGATGTACCTATTTTAGGTGTTACCGCTTCCCTAGCTTTGGAAAATGCCATTCAAGAAGCCTTAGATAAAGGTCGTGAAGTATTTATTGTAGGGGCAACAGGCAAAACCAGAAAGCGGTTACAAACCTTGGATATCTGGCAGCAGATTCCACCCCAAAACCTAGAAGTTAGTCGTTTAGAAGCACTGCGGTTGTCTCGTACCATGGTGAATAACTATCAAAATTATGCACCAAGTCAGGGAAAAGCTAATTTTGATTTGTCAGCTGATATATAAGTTTTATTTAAGAGCCGTAGGGTGGGCAGTGCCTAATACCAATTTAAAAGCTGACAATCCTTTTGGTACGCACTGCCCACCCTACATCTACTTCTAGATTTTTAATAAGCCTCCCAGATCCGCTGTTCCCTTTGCTATATAGCATAGAAGCGTTGAATGTTTAAAACGTTCAACGCTTCTGACTTTTTGATACCTTTTGATAGTTGTTGAGTTAAAAAAAATTAAATTAATTTAAACTAACTTAAAATCTCGACGTCTTGCATAAATAGCCAACAACAGGGTGATAAGTACTATAACTACATCGCAAAAACGTAAGCATTCAGCCATCAGCTATCAGCCGTAGGGTGGGCAGTGGATCAGACCAATTGAAAAGCTGACAATCGTTTTGCTAGCCACTGCCCACCCTACCTCTATCAGTGAGCCGTAGTGAGCCGTAGGGTGGGCAGTGGATCAGACCAATTGAAAAGCTGACAATCGTTTTGCTAGCCACTGCCCACCCTACCTCTATCAGTGAGCCGTAGTGAGCCGTAGGGTGGGCAGTGGATCAGACCAATTGAAAAGCTGACAATCGTTTTGCTAAGCACTGCCCACCCTACCTCAACTTTTGCTTCTTGCCTTGCCCGTAGCGCTATATCAGTTTCTCCAAAAATCTGGAATGCTGGGGCTGTAGTTGGTAGCTAAGTATACATCTACAAAATTGTTAGTTACATGATTGCTCAAGCATTTGATGAGTTTTACCCCTCCCATCCAGTTATGAGTGTAGTCTCTGGAGTAGACTCAGAATCAGAGTTAGCTTGGATACAAGCAAAAGAGTCTGCTGATCAAGTTGTCTTCAAAAATACAGGCAAACATCTCAGTGACATTGAAACCACAGTACTTCAGGGTTCCTGGGAAGGGAAAACCTATGATCAGATCGCCAATATGTATGGCTACAGTGCTGAGTATCTTAACAAAGATATCGGCAACAAATTATGGAATAAGCTCTCAGAAGCATTAGGAGAAAGGGTTACCAAAAAGAGTTTCAAACAAGCACTGAAAAGAGCATGGAAAAAGTGTCAAGGTAGATCACTTAGCACCAATGGAGAGCAGCAAGCATCTGAGCCCCTAACAAAGCTACCATTTCCGTCGGGTTGGGTGGCGCTGGATTCACCTCTTTATGTGGAGCGAGACAGCATCGAATCTCTCGGTTACGATACGGTGATTATGCCTGGTTCCCTGATTCGGATTAAAGCACCAAAGCTAATGGGAAAAACCTCCTTA
This sequence comes from Moorena sp. SIO3B2, assembly GCF_010692525.1. Taxonomy (NCBI): domain Bacteria; kingdom Bacillati; phylum Cyanobacteriota; class Cyanophyceae; order Coleofasciculales; family Coleofasciculaceae; genus Moorena; species Moorena sp. SIO3B2. Next base: position 47,103 of record NZ_JAAHHE010000032.1, on the reverse strand, counting down.
ATGATGAGGATTCTAGCTCATGCTCAATCCCAGGATTGTCAAACGGTGTATTTAGATTTGAGCAGTGTAGACCGAGCAATTTTAACCGATTTAGATAAATTCCTCCGCTGGCTCTGTTTGAAAGTTGGTCGGCAGTTAAAGTTAGAAAATCAATTAAATGATTATTGGGATACAGAAATTTTGGGTAGTAATGATAACTGCACAGTCTATTTTGAGGAGTATTTACTGGCAGAAATAGATTGTCCCCTAGTCTTAGCATTGGATGAAGTCGATCGAGTTTTTCCCTACCCCGAAGTGATAGAAGACTTTTTAGGGATGCTGCGCAGCTGGCATGAAAAAGCCAAGATTTCAGATATCTGGAAGCAACTGCGGCTAGTGATAGCACATTCTACAGAAGTTTATATTCCCTTAGACTTAAATCAATCTCCCTTTAACGCCGGAATTCCAGTGGAGTTGCGAGAGTTTGACCAACAGCAGGTAAAAAATTTGGCTCAGCTCCATGGACTAAATTGGAATGATACCCAGATAGAAAAATTAATGACAATGGGATCTGGTCATCCCTATCTGGTACGGTTGGCGATGTATGAAATTGGCTCTGGCAAGGTAACATTCCAGCAGTTGTGGCAAGATGCACCCACAGAAGCAGGTATTTATAGCAACCATTTGCGGCGACATTTAGAAACACTGCAACAATCACCAGAGTTGCTTCAGGCCCTCAAGAAAGTTGTCACCTCATCTGAGCCAGTGGAACTCAATCCGATCGAGATTTACAAACTACACAGTATGGGCTTGGTAGAGCGACAGGGTAACTATGTTGTGCCTCGCTGCAATTTGTACCGGGAATATTTCTACCAAGTTCTAGCTTTTAGGTAAGCATCTGCGCTACGCGCACGCTGCGCGAACAGCTGTCAGCTATCAGCTAATGAAACAGCAAACATGACAGAAGCAAAATCAAACTCTAACTATCAAGTTGGTGGCAGTCTCCCAGTTAATGCCACCAGCTACGTAACGCGACAAGCCGACGAAGACTTTTACCAAAGCTTGAAAGCGGGTCAGTTTTGTTATGTACTCAACTCGCGACAGATGGGTAAATCCAGCTTGCGGGTGCGGACAATGAAAAGGCTGCAAGCAGAAGGAATCCTCTGTGGTTTTATTGACCTGACCGGGATTGGCAAAGAGGATGTAACCCCAGAAAAGTGGTATGCTGGGATTGTCAATTCTATCGTGAGTAGTTGCCAGCTCAGCAAACAATTTAAATGGCGCAGCTGGTGGCGGGAGCAGCGGGATTTGCTTTCCCCTGTGCAACGGTTGAATCTATTCATTGAGGAAGTGCTGCTGGTTCTGGTTGAGCACAAAATTGTCATTTTCGTCGATGAAATTGACCGAGTTCTGAGCCAGAATTTTTCCGTAGATGATTTTTTTGCTCTGATTCGATTCTTCTACAATCAACGAGTAGATAATCTCGCCTACCAACGGCTCACATTTGCCCTGTTAGGGGTGGCAACTCCTAGTGATTTAATTACTGATAAAACTCAAACCCCCTTTAATATTGGTAAGGCGATTGAACTGCGTGGATTTGAACTCCCCGAAACACAGCCATTAGCTCAAGGATTAGAGGGTAAGGTAGATAATCCCCAAGCAGTGGTTCAGGAACTATTGAACTGGACAGGAGGGCAACCATTTCTGACCCAAAAGTTATGTCAGCTGGTGGCTCAAAGTACCAACAGTAGGAGTATTCTCAGTTCCCAATCCATTGAGCAGATCGTTCAAAGGCGCATCATTGAAAATTGGGAAGCCCAGGACGAACCAGAGCATTTGCGAACTATACGCGATCGCATTCTCCGTAACCAGCAGCGTGTTGGTCAGCTTTTGGGAGTATATCAGCAAATTTTACAGCAAGGAGAAATTGTTGCTGATGGCAGTTCCGAGCAAACCGAGTTGCGACTGTCGGGGTTAGTGGTTCAGCAGCAGGGACAATTAAAAGGTTACAACCGTATTTATCAGCATATTTTTAATAGAGAGTGGGTTGAGAAACAATTAGAGAAACTGCGCCCCTACTCTGAAGACTTCAAGGCTTGGGTGAAGTCTGATTATCAGGATGAATCCCGCTTACTGCAAGGTCAAGCCCTGCAAGATGCCCTAGGCTGGGCAGAACGCCAAAATTTGAGTCCCCTTGATTATCGTTTCCTCGCTGCTTCTCAGGATTTCGAGAAACGAGAAGTAGAAGCTAGTTTAGCGGTTAAAGCAGAAGAAAGTCGCATCTTAGCTAAAGCCAATGATACTTTAACGTTAGCCCAAAAGAAAGCCAAGAAAACAATAGGTATTGGGGGAGCAATTTTAGCAATTTCTTTAGTAGCAGCAGGAATTGCCGGATTACAATTGGGGAAAGCAAGACGCGATCGCTTAGAAGCACAAGTGTTACTAACCAGTGCCAAAGCCCAAATTTCCCTAGTATCAAGCCCTCTAGATGGGCTAATTGAAGCGATCAAAGCAGGACAACAATTAAAAGAGTTACAACAATTCCATAAATTAGCTCCAGTTACTAAACCAGCACAAGCACAGGTTATAGATACCTTGCGACAAGCAATCACAAAGGTAAAAGCATATAATCGCTGGGAAGCCCATAATGGTCCAATTTCCATGGTCAGTTGGAGTCCCGATGGTCAACTACTGGTTTCTGGAGGGGGAGATACACTGGTCAAACTTTGGAATTCCCAAGGTCAATTAATGCATACTCTTAGGGGTCATAGCGAACAGATCGTCAATGTCCAGTTTAGCCCCGATGGAAAATTAGTTGCTTCTGGCAGTAAAGACGGTACGGTCAAATTATGGAACGTAGCAACGGGAAGCTTAGCTAAAACCATCCTTGCCCACAATAACACCTGGGTTAGGGGTCTTAGTTTTAGTCCCGATAGTAAACTGCTTGCTTCCTCTGATTCTAGGGGTTGGGTTAAGTTTTGGGATGTAGAAACAAAAGCCCTAGTAACCAGTATTCGGGCTCATAATTCCTGGGTTACCTCGGTGAAATTTAGTCCTGATGGAACCATACTAGCTTCCACGAATTCAGATAACACCATTAAGCTTTGGAATGTAGAAGATGGTAGCTTAATTAGAACCCTAACAGGTCATCAGTCTGGTGTCAGAAACGTTGATTTTAATGCGGATGGTAAAACCCTTGCCTCTAGCAGTGAGGACACTACGATCAAACTCTGGAATCTAGAAGATGGCACAGAAATCACTACTCTTAAGGGACACAAAGGAACAACTTGGGGAGTAAATTTCAGTCGAGATGGTAAGCTGCTAGTCTCTTGTGCTGATGATGGTACAATCAAACTTTGGAATCTGGAAAACTTGGAGGCAGAACCCCAAACGTTTGTTGGTCCACAAGGTCGTGTTACCACCGTAAGTTTCCACCCTAATAATCAAAAAATACTTGTTTCTGGTAGCTACCCTAGTACAATCACTCTCTGGAATATAGATGGCCTTGAACCCAAACGTTTTGGTTTTGGTAGCACCAAAGTATGGGGAGTAACTATTAGTCCTGATAATCAATTACTAGCTTCGGGTCACGATGACCATAGGATAAAACTGTGGAACACCTCAGATGGCAGTTTAAACAAAACCCTAACAGGTCATACCGACGATGTCTGGCGAGTTAAATTCAGTGCCGATGGTAAGCTTCTTGCTTCTGCCAGTTTAGACAATACGGTAAAGCTTTGGGATGTTGACAATGGTAAAGAAATATACACGTTGACTGGTCATACTAGTAATGTCAGAAGTATTACCTTTCGCTCCGATGGTAGGATTTTAGCTTCCGGTAGTGACGACAGAACCATCAAACTCTGGCGCGTGCAAGATGGGGAATTATTGCGAACGTTTAAAGGTCATCTTCATTCCATTCGGGATTTGAGTTTCACCCCCGATGGTCAAAATATTGCCACTGCTAGTTTTGATGGTCGCATCCTATTTTGGCAAGTAGAAGATGGTAGGATGGTCAAAGTTTTTGATAATATTGACAGTTGGTTAGCCACTATCAGTATTAGTCCCAATGGCAAATTGTTAGCTTCTGGGGGTGGCTATAGGGGAATTAAGCTGTGGAATAACTCAGATGGTACTATCGTTAAGGAACTTCCCGGTCATGGCATTTGGATCAGAAGTTTGCGTTTCAGCCCCAATGGCAAATTGCTGGCTTCTGGTAGTTTTGACCGCACAGTAAAACTTTGGCGTGTGGAAGATGGTTCTTTATTGAGAATTCTAGAAGGTCATCTTGGTCGGGTAGAGGATGTTAGTTTTAGCGCAGATGGAAAACTCCTGGCTTCTGCTAGTAGGGATGGCACAGTCAAGCTTTGGAACCTAGATTTAGAATTAGATGATTTGATGCAACTAGGTTGTGAGTGGCTGGGGGATTATCTGGCGATTCATCCCGAACAAGAGGAAATACGCGAGATTTGCAACCATCCTAGGCAGGGAGATAGGGATAGCTAAATTGATGTCCCGAGACCTGATTTAAGCTGACTTTTTACTATAAATTATTATCCGCAAGATTTTTATCAGGTGTTGAAATACCTGATTTTTTCCTATGGTCAATAGTTTGAGGGCAACGCCATACTGAATGAGTAAGTAATTGCAGTGAAAGCAAACAGGAGTATTTCCATCATGAAACGCAACACAAAAAATACTAATCCATCTAGCCAAAAGTCACAAAAAACTGAACAAATTTTGCAGAAAATTCCTGAAAAATTACTAGCAAATATTAGTGGTGGTAACAACAATTTACCGAGCAATAATCCTAGCAATCCAGGTGACAGGCCTGATGGTCAGATTGGTAGTTTGTAATTCCCAAATCTTACCAATTACTGATTGCTCAATATTTCCCAAGATCTACATGACTTAGGCAACCCAGAATTTCCTAAGTAGTAACTCAACTTTTTCGACCAATTAATCACTTATCAAGGTAACCAAAAATGCCACAACAAATTATCTATGCACTTCAGTTCTCTGGGCAAGCTGTCCCCCAGAACGATCAAGGAACAGTTCTCAAAGCTACAACCCACGCACCCAGTTCCAAGATCACATCTGTCGTTAAGCAAGGTGTTGATGCACAGATCCAGACTGTGGAAGGAGGTGTTGCACAATTCTCTTCCACAGTGGAGTTTCTCACTGACAACACTTTCACCGAGAGTGGAACGATTACCTTCGGTCAGGGAAATAGCCTCAGATTTGGAACAGTGGGTCAGGGAGCTATTGGCCCTAGCCCAGAGGAAGGGGTGAGTCATGGAGTCGTGAGTTGGCGTCTTATGAAGGGAACTGGTGTGTTTGAAAACGCTAGGGGCTTTATTACTTCTAACTTTACCGTCGGTGCAGAGGGAGAAGTTACTGACAACCAGTTTGGTGTCATCTACTTGATGTGACCCTAAACCCTTGATGAACTAAACAATCAAATTAAATTTGGAGGACAATAAAATGGCAGATATTTTTGGTAATAGCAATCCTAATGTGCTACCTGGCACAAACAACAGCGACAGAATCTTTGGTTTGGGTGATGATGATCAACTGCGTGGTGGAGGTGGATACGATCGGCTATTTGGCGATCGCAATGCTCCAGGAGAGCAGCCTATAATTATTATCCCCGGAAATGACACCCTTTGGGGGGGTGGCGGCACTGACGAACTGTTTGGCGATGCTGGTAATGACTTACTAGATGGTGGCAATGACGATGACTCCCTTGAGGGTGGCATAGGTAATGATACTCTCCTTGGGGGTGATGGCAATGATATTCTCGTTGGTGTTAATCCCCTTGCGATAAGACCCGGTTTGGACGAAATTGACTCGTTAACTGGTGGTTCTGGAGGAGATCTATTTGTGCTTGGTGATGCTAATCAAGCATACTATGACGATCTAGGCGAGAGTGATTTTGCTATCATCACAGATTTGAATCTCTTTCAGGATAGTATTCAACTCAACGCAAATCCTGCTGGCTATGAGTTGGAAGAAACCCTTGTCACCCTTGATTCTGGGGATGTGGTTCAGGGACTAGGAATTTACGCTATCCAGGAAAGTTCCGGTTCAAATGATTTGATTGGTTTGATAGAAAACTCGCCCATGGGTCTGGATTTGAACGATTCTGTATTTAATTTCGTTTAGTTTTTATCAAAATGAGGGGTTTTGGGGGAGTTGCGTAGGGTGGGTTAGGGGCGGGATTGGCCTCATGTTCAACACCGAGCGCCAGTGTTAGGACAGCCCGCCCCGTAACGCACCACCCAAGGGCTCGCACTCATTTTCCGCTTCTTTGGCAGTGTAAGGACAGCCCGACTGGGAATGAAACGGGCAAGATGCCCGTTCCACCAAGATGCCCGTTCCACCAAGATGCCCATTCCACAGCAAGATGCCCATTCCACAGCAAGATGCCCGTTCCACCAAGATGCCCGTTCCACCAAGATGCCCGTTCCACCAAGATGCCCATTCCACCAAGATGCCCATGGCACCCACTGGGTCAAAAAGCTTTAATGAGATGCACCCCTGCCCACCGACATCAAATTACTATCAACTAGTTTTTATTTGTCTAGATTTTTAAGAAAATTAATCGTAGGGTGGGCAGTGATTTAGACCGATAAAATCAGCTTGTAATCAGTGTCAGATGCACCCCACACTTCCCGCGCCCGGGCCCCACGCTCCCCACACTCCCCGCGCCCGGGCCCCACACTCTCTACAGTTACCTTCTTTTTTACAAATATGAGATGCACCCTGGCGATCTGCATTCAGAGGCTGATGTCACATATTGCCTGTTTGTGCATCTTTAGTTTATGGAGGGAAAGAAAATGACAAATTGAAAACTTATGGAAACTAACTACCACGTAAACCTTTTTGGCAGCTGCGACCAACAGCTAGCCAAGCTGCTCAAAGAGTACTGTCGCCTAGTGACCCAACCTGAGTTGTCATCAGAAGATGCTCAAAGCATCACAGAGATCCTAAGCTATAGCAGGTACGACCAAGAACTAAACTATTGGCTATGCCAAGCAGATCAGTTAATTGACTACCAACTCAGCACCGGGGCAATACCTGATTACGACTTGGTGGTGAGTTCCCTTTCCATCAAGAATCTTGCTTATAATCTTACGCGGGTTCCCTCCCATCAAGTGACGTTTGAAACTTTTAAGGAACTAGTAACCCAAACCAAACTGAAGCACAGATTTCTCGACCAATATATCAGCTTTGATGAACAACACTTCTCGCGCAAAGCCATTTTTCAAACCACAGCCCTGACCATTTATATGATTGGCTGGAGACCGGGGCAAGGTACCATTGCCCACCACCACGGTCAGTCCCTAGATGCCATCCTCGTCTACAAAGGAGAAATGACCCATCGCTTCCCTAACCAGGACGAGTGCCTAGAGCCTGACAAAATGCCCTCCAGACCTGGCGAGCTGTTTGGGGAGAATCAACTGGTTTGCATTGACCGCAAGCAACGTCACCTAATGGCTAATAATTCCTCCAAAGATCTGGTCACCCTGCACTTTAGATTTGGTACCCCACCAGACAATATTAATTGGGTAACCAAGATCAGTGAGTGCAAGCCAGCAGCTATTTGGAGCAATTCAAACGCGCACATGGAAGAGATCTGTCGCTTAATGATTGCTTAGAGTCTAGACAAGCCAAATAAACAGGGTGCATCTCACTGTCTTGATGCAGTCGCTCATGGGGAGGGGCTGCATCGTCCTCGTTATAAATTTACAACAAAAAGATGCACCCAATCAACACTATGTAATACTGAGGTAAATGCATGAGTCCTCTAACACCAAAAAACTGGGGATTAACGCCCTTAGGTCCTCAACAAGTCCAGTATCTCAAAGGCTACTATTACAACCTCTTGTGCAGGTGCAAATTGCAGCATCGGTGTGACTCGGACGACATCCTCAGCCAGGTATGGGAGAAGGCAGCGGAAGTCGAGCGCTTAGAACGCCGGATTGAAAACCCCGAGGCGTGGGCGAAGAAAGTTGGGGAGCGCATTATTTTGCAAAAGAAAAGGAGGGAACTATCGGAAAAAAAGTCCATCCAGAAACTTGAGCCGATGATCCAAAGCCAAATTTTTGCTAGCCCAAGGGACGACCTTTACTGTGATGGCACACTAGGACAGATGCTAGCTTTAGCCCTCAAGGAACTCAAGCAAACCAAGCCGGACTTTTACCAACTAGTGGTGATGCGCTTCTTTGGTGATATGAGCTGGGAGCAGATATCGTTAGAGTTGTACCCAGACACTGCCATTAGCAGAAAAACTATTAACAGGGTGCGTCAGAGGGGAAGTCGCGCTTTGAAAAAACTGAGGAAAATTTTCTTTAGAAACCTTGAGACGTTATAATTTTCTGGATGTAGCGACCCGAAATAAGGCTATTTTTGGGGGCACATTAAAGGCAAATATAGCAGTTATCAAGTTATCAATTGGGTGAGGTACTTCGTCCTGGGTTAATCGGAGTAGGGTTAAGAGTGTGGGGAGTGCTTAACCAGGGCGCGGGTAACGGGGGGAGTGAGAAAAAATCCTGTGTACCTCATGAGTCTTAGAATTGCTATAAGTACGTCAAACTTATCTTTGGAAGCAAAACGTAAGCATTCAGCTATTAGCTTAAGCGCTACGCGCACGCTACGCGAACAGCCATCAGCTATCAGCCATCAGCTAATGCGCTACGCGCACGCTTCGCGAACAGCCATCAGCTAAGCTATCAGCTAATGCGCTACGCGCACGCTTCGCGAACAGCTAATGCGCTACTTGAGGTGCTACTTGAGGTGCTAATGCGCTACTTGAGGTGCTGCGCGAACAGCTATCAGCTTATGCCTTACGTCCCAGCGTCGAAGTCTTTGCCACCCTACTTGAGGTGCTTTTGAATAAAATAAGCATTCAGCCGTCAGCTGACCGCTGACGGCTGAATGCTTACAGCCAAACTTTTTGTCACATAATCAAGATATACGCATCTAACTATTAGAAGCGAAAAAAGTGCATTAAGTTTACTTTTTTCGATTTGCTACTGATTTTTCGTTCTGATTTTATCATTATTAAAGGGTGCATATTCAGCAGCGCAAAGTCAACAATAACCTGACATAAAATCTGGCAATTGTGACGTAAGCTATCAGCTATCAGCCATTGGCCGTAGGCCACTCTACGCGAACAGTTTATGCGCTACTTGAGGTGCTACTTGAGGTGGTTTTGAATAAAATAAGCACCTCAAGTAGCGTGAGCCTTTAGCTCACGGCTGACGGCTGATAGCTGATAGGTTACTGTCAAGCTTTGGTTAACTTTGCGAGATATTCTCTTTATTCTAGTCTGGAGTGCAGGGTTATAATCATGAAATGCGATCAGATTTATTGTGCCTGGATTCAGGATTCTCAAAACGCAGATCATTACGTCTGCCTAAAGTGCAATCGTGAACGCTATATCAACGAAAGTCGTCCTGGATCAGTAATCTTTGTTTGCGTAGCAATAGCTTTCATAGTTATTGCTCTGCTCAGCAATGATGGCGAGATTCAACATCCAGAAAATCAACACCGAGCAACTCAAATAGAGATGGGTCGAAAAAATCAAGTCCGATACCGGGACTTGTCGCCGACGGCTAACCTCTAGTACCTCTGCAAAATTCCCAGGGCTCTGGGAACAGGGAGGGTGGGAAGTGTGGGAAGTGTGGGGAAGAACGGTTGTGGTTTCCACGGGGCTTACGAGGTGCGTCGCGGTGTTCCGCACACAGCCCCTCCCCATTAGGGACAGCATCGCTACTATAACTAGTGCTATAGTAGCGATGCAATTTTCATCCATGGTTCTGAGATTACCAGAATCTGGTGGGGATTTTTTGCGATCGCGTAGCGGCTCAAAAGGAGCATCGCTTTTAGCGTGGCCTACGGCCAATCGCGTAGCGGCTCAAAAGGAGCATCGCATTTATAATCGTTAAAAACTTACCAGAAGGTAGACTAGCAACTTAGATAAAAACTCTTCAAAAGGGTAGAAATTGATTAAAGTTTTACGTGATCATTGGTCTAGGGTAATTGGAGTTAACTTTTTAGAAAAAGCACCAAAACCTCAAGTCTTGGGATTTAGGACTAAACCCGTCTCCATTTCTAGTAAAGTCAATCTCTTTTATGGCAAAAAAAAAGCAAGTTATGAAATTAACTTGCAACGGACTTAACCTGATATATTTTGGGAATTTTATTGGATTATCAACCAAATAATACCATTATCCTTTAATACCATTATTTGGCTTCTAGGTGCAACAGGTATCCGTGTAGGAATTGTGATAATTTGTTATGCCATATTGCTTAGTCCCAGATCCGCTGTTCCCTGTTCCCTTTGCTATACAGCTAATTCACACTTTCATCTACTGTTGAATTCGATGCCCCTGTAGAAATTGGCAATTCCTCGACTTTGGGTAGCTTCTCCAGAGCCAGACGAGAGGAAGAAGTCCCACCGGATAAACGCTTCAGAAGTTTTGGTCTAGGGTCATGGAGCAAGTAAATAATATTATCTCCCGCTTGCAAATCTTCATTCCCACTCGCCACTTGAAAACTCTTTTCCCTCTCCACTAGCAAGGGTACCAGTTCTCCAGAGCGAATTAAGGCTTGTAGATGAGCTCGCTGAAAACCAAATCCAGCTTCCTTGAGAGTGGTTTTGCCCAACTTGATTTGCCCATCATTAATGTACTGGATCCAAGTTTTGATAGGTAGTTGTGGCATGAACGCCTGATTAACCTTAGTTTTATTGTTGTTGCTATTGACTTGGGGGTCACGAGGAAACACAGCTAAGACTCGCGGTGGATTAAACTCCTCCACTGCTCGTTGAGCCAATACCAAGTTAATCTCACCATTCTTGGTCATTGCTAGGAACGTTCCCACCGATTCGATGCCAGCTTCTTCTAGAACATCCACATCCAAACCACTGCTTTGGAAAACCCGCAGATTTTCGTCCCTTGCTTTTTGGCACGCTTCTGGGTCTGTATCAATAAGGACAACAGACTCTCCTCGCTCTTGAAACAAACGAGCAATCAGACGGCTCATCGGATTACAACCGATGATTACAGCACCAGTTGCCTCCTCCTCTGGGTTAAGTTTTAGCCATTTGGCGACCCAGCGAGCGGTCAAACCCTGTAAAACTACCGTCAACATAATTGTCAGGAATACCAAGGCTTTAATCGAGTCACCACCATTAACCCCCCGTTCCGTTAGGAGAATCGCAAACAAGGAAGCCACAGAAGCACTGACAATTCCCTTAGGACCAATCCAGGACACAAATAACTTTTGCCGCCAATTGAGATCACTATTCCAAGTACAAACCACCACACTGATGGGGCGCACCACCAACATCAACACCAAGACGGTAAAGATACTGCCCCAGCCTAGGGCAAACACACTGGCGATGGAGAGGTCAGCGGAGAGCAGTACGAATAACATGGAAACCCCAAGGACAGTTAATTGTCCCTTGAAGCGTCGCAACAAGCGCTCTTCAGGCAGGTCAGAGGCTCCCAAAACTACTCCAGCGACTACAGTTGCCATCAAACCGGATTCAGAGCGAACCATCTGAGCCAAGCCAAACAAACCCCACATGCCAGCCAGTACGACTAAGTTTTTGAGTTCTTCTGAGATGAAGCGTGCTTGCTTGAGAAGAAACCCCATTAACCAGCCCCCTAAGCCCCCAATCACAGCACCGATGCTCAAACGAAGACCTAGACCGACAAATGCTGCATTTGCACCAGCATCACTATTTAAAATTGTGTCCAGGACAACCACTGCCAGAATTGCCCCGACTGGATCAATGAGAACCCCTTCCCCTTCTAGAAGGGTTTCTACACGTCGATCCACTTTCACCTGTTTTAGCAGAGGACTAATCACCGTTGGTCCGGTGACCACCACTAGAGAGGCATAGAGAAAAGCAATTGGCCAAGGAAACTCCCCTAGCCAGTGAGCCGCCATGCCACCTCCTAACAGGGTAATCAGTGTTCCTATGGTAACTAGATTTCTCAGGCTACCAGAAACTTTGCCCAGATCCCGCAGATCTAGGTTGAGCCCTCCTTCAAACAGAATAACTGCCACTGAGAGGGCAACAATTACCTCTAGACCAACCCCTAGCTTCTGTGGGTGCAAAAGACCGAAGCCATCTGGTCCGAGTAGAGTGCCAAACATCAGCAAAAAGACAATGCTGGGAATTTTTAAATACTCACCCATTACCTGGGCACTGATCCCAGCGAAGATGGCGATAACCATCTGTAGGGTTAGTTCAAATGAGCTTTCCATATGCGTAAGTGTCGCAAGTGATCAACTTAGGTAGAAATTCCTCATTATTCTGTGTTCAACTCCATGGGCTGGCTTGGTCAACAAGTGATCGGTTAGCAGTGAATCTGAACTTGAGGTAAGTTCTAGAACATTGCTCGTAGCAGTCGATGGTCAATGACTGAGCTATAGGTCACAGTAATAAAACCGTCTATAGCCTATCTTAAGCATGCCCTTTGTGTCCTGGTAGTGTATCACTTTCATAGGACTTATTACAGAAGTAGGCAACTTCGGAACTTCGGAACAGTGAACAGGTAAGGATTCTGGAGATTAGTGCGTGAACTTTGGCAACAGGTCTTGAAAAAAACTCAAGTTTGAATTACTCAAGACTATAAGCAAAGCTGTTTGCTGTTGTGCCTTACTTAAACGATTGCTGAGCAACAGTTCCTCCCGGAGATAAGATTGAGCCACTGTAAATAGTCATGGGGAGGTTTGAGAGTGTCTGTTACCATGTCATCCTCCTATTTGTCTAATTAGTTTTGTTTATATTGTGTTGATATTGTGTATAGTTGTCAGACTTTGCCATTGGTCACCAATCTAATTATTAATTGGACTCATAGCTCACACTAATGATAGCTCAAAGGTTTTTATACGTTGATTGGTAATTTCAAAAAAAATTCAGTTTTAATTCATGCTGGATAGTTTAGCACCGTCACTTCAACAACGGACATTCCATCACTGACCGTAAACAGCTTCAACAGAATTGCCTGTTCACGCTCGCGCGAGACGATTAGTTAGAGACGATTAGTTTTCCGACATAATTGAAAGGTTAAAGGTAAAAAGTATACTGCTGTGGTTAAGAACACCAGACAACGGGGTTAGTAGAGTAGATAAGATGGCTAGCAGCATTGGGATAATCCCCCAAGTAGAACCGAAAAATTGGATGATGGCTCGTGGTCTGGTGGGGAACGGTAAAATTAGCTTCGTTCATGGTTTTTTGTTAAACTTCTAGCTTTAATTATGAATTATTGGTAAAGGTAAAGGTAAAGGTAAATTTATGGATCATAAAACGTTTACTTGGGGTGGCTCGGGAAACCGGATACGTAGAACTCAACGCTGGATTGAGAGATTGTCGCTGTTAGGGTTATTCCTGGCAGCACTATTGTTGTTTAGCATCAATTTGGGCAGTGGCTCGTTGCAAGGGGTAGAGCAAAGCATAAGTCATCTTGCGACTCAACTACTTTCAGCAAAGGGGGAATTTGGGCAGTGGCTTTACCCAACTCTCGAAGGTGAAACCCTAACCCTAATTGAATACCCCCCCCTACTAGCCTGGCTAATTGCGGTGGCTTATCAGTTTGGTGGTGTCAACGAGTGGACTACGCGCTTACCTAGTGCCATGCTCAGTGTGCTGTCGGTACTGCTAGTCTATGGTCTTGCTACAGAAATCTTCCCCTGCCGTCAGAAGGGTATTTTCTCTAGCTTGATTTACCTAACTTTCTTACCAATAGCCCATTATGGGCGTATGGCAATCCTGGATGGAGCTAATCTGTGCTTTGTGGTGTTGATGATGTGGTGTGTGTTGCGATCGCGTCGGGACTCACGCTGGTCACTGGCAGCGGGGATCGGATTAAGCTTGATTTTCCTCACTAAGGGGATCCTGGTGGCATTGTTGATCACAGCGATCGCTCTGTTGTTTCTAGCATGGGATACGCCCAGACTCCTGACGTCTACTTATTGGTGGTTGGGATTGCTCCTAGGCTATAGTCCTGCTCTTGCTTGGTACACTGTGCCATTGCTGCTACAGGATCAAAGAGCCGTTACTACAACTACAGCCATTATCTACCAGTCCCTACGCCCGATCTGGACAGCAGTGGATGGGCAAAATCGCCTGCCTTGGTATTACCTGGGGGAAATCTTAAAATTTTCCGCACCTTGGTTACTGTTCTTTTCCTACTGGTTACAGCAGGCTTGGCAGAATCGCCATTGGGGCTGGGCTAAATTGGTACTGGTATGGGCTGGCGGTTACTTGATCGCCATTTCCCTTCTTGCCACTAAATTGCCTGGGTATGTGTTGCCAGTTTACCCAGCATTAGCCCTTGCTGGTGGAGCCCAACTCACAGACATTTGGCATTGGCCTTCTGGCAAATCTTATCCCCGTTTTTGGAGTATTGGTTTAAGTCTGCTAGGTGTTGCTACCATTACTGTGATGCTTCACTTAGGGATTAGAAAAGCTTTTGACCTCAGCTCCTGGCTGTTCTTCGCTTGTGTCCCTTTAACCATGGTTATAGCAGGGATGCTGGTTGCCCGACGGGATAGACAATTTATGGTAATTTTATTCTGGGGAACCTATATTTCACTACTGATTTTGATGTCTTCTGACCATGAGATTTGGCAATTTCCGATCTAGTTCAACTTATTGCTTAATACTGGTCTCCTTGAGTAATGGAAATTGAAGCCAGCCAGAAGAATTGATGATGCCCCTGACTGGATGTTATTTAAACAATATCCCAATTGAGTGATTAAAAGCTAGATTGGGAAGTTTCCATAAATGGGGATGGAAATTGATACACCGCTTTCTTAACAGACAGTGATCGGGTTGGCATTGAGCTATCAGCAGTCAGCTGACGCGCTACTTTCCGGCTTTGCAAACAGCTAATGTTTTGGGAGCCTGGGTTTATCAAGAGAGTAAGCTTATGGGCTCCTTTTCAAACCAGGCTTACCGTTTAAAGCCTCGTGGATTGGTTCTCTTGAGGGCATCATGAATGGCTGGCAAGCACAGCGTTTCAAGTAGCGCTAATGCTGATAACTGACGGCGGAATGCTGACATTTTGAGCGACAGCACATTTACCGGTTACGGCGTTCTAAGCCTTGTCTATTCGGCTCAGGATGCCTCAAGTGCTTCTTCTTCTGTTGGATCAAGTTGTTTAAGGTGAATGTGCTTGCGTCCCAGGGTGATTTCAAACTCGTCCCCTGGTTGTAAACCCATTTGTTTCGTGTAAGCCGAGCCAATCAGAAGATTGCCGTTAGACTGCACACTAATCCGATAGCTGGCACTGCGTCCGCCACGACCATTGCCATTGGTTTTGCTGTCTAATTCAATCCCCTCGGCATCAATAAGGGCATTGAGGAACTTCATCATATTGACTCGCTCTACTCCGTTTTTTGTCACGGTGTAGTAGCCACAGGCTCTAGCTTTTTGTTCTTTGCTCAGGCTACCTAGGTCTTTGACTTTCGCCACCAATGCTTGACCCTGCAGAGGAACGATCGGAGCAGCCATGTTTTTCTTTTTAGCCATCAACTTGAATCTAATACTAAGGACTTAAGTGGTATCCAGCATTTCTACTGGACTGACTGTCAACTAAGATAACAAAATCTTAGTTTAATATCAGTATATGAGACTATCTTACACCCAGAGTGTCAACTGTGTTCGTTAATAGTCAGTTTTTAACTACCGTTCAACTACAGCAATAGGTTGTGAATAGGTCGTGAACAACTCCGATCATCTGGGTCACAGGAAAATTGCCTAGGGTCACGGGAAAATTTGCTAAAAGAGTATGGGCTACTCTTGTAGGCAATTTTCCCACCAGCCACCTGTACTTTCCATCCCTGTCACAAGTCAATGGCTATCTCCATTGGGTGACACTATTTTATAGTTTCTTTGAGCTGTTGCATTCAGCCAACAGGCTATCAGCTATCAGCCATTGATAGTCTAAGATATAAGCTTCTGGCTTGAAGCCGATAGCTAAAAGCATACCGCTCAAAGTATAGTCTTCAGGATGAGAGGGTTCCTTGGTTCCCCCTGCTCTTGATGCTGATAGCTGAGTGCATTAAACGAGCGTGATCTTTAAACGAGCGTGATCTTTAAACAGGTCATAAAATCGTTTCCGACTTGTAAGCATTCAGCTATCAGCGGTCAGCCGTCAGCCGTCAGCAGATGTAACTCAGATTTAACACATGGTTACCTGTTTTATTGATGCAGTTGCTCATGGGGAGAACCCCCTTTGGCGGTGCTGCAACGCCTATTCAAAAGCACCTTAGCTTAATGCTAATAGCTGATAGCTGAACGCGCACGCGTGCGCGTAGCGCATTAGCTGACCGCTGAATGCTTACTCCGACTTTAGTCTTTCAAAGAAATTGTCCCGTTAACTCCCACGTCCACTTTCCGATTGGATTGCTATTTTATTATGAAGCTCACCACTCGTGGACACTACAGTGTTAAGGCACTACTAGATCTGAGCCTAAGACCAGGGTATGGACCGACATCGGTTAGAGCGATCGCTAAACGGCAAGGTCTACCAGCTCCATATCTAGAAAAACTACTGATTGAGATGCGCCGTGCTGGCTTAGTCAAGTCAGTTCGTGGAGCTCAAGGAGGCTATCAATTAGCCCATGAACCCACACAAATTTCCCTCGGCAAAATCCTAGAAGCAGTGGGTGAAACCATCGAACCACTACCCCACCATACCCCAGACGCTGGTCAAGCCGAAGACTGGGTTACATTTACACTTTGGCATCGTTTGCATCAAAAGCTTAAAGAAGCATTGTACACTATAACTCTTGCCGATCTTTATTATGATGCCCGTAGTTGGCAAGCCGCTATGGGAGAAGAAACCAGTTTCGTTGTTTGAATCAATTTTTCGTCAGCATGAAAAAGAGTAACGAACCGATTACTTATGAGGGAGGCTGTCATTGTGGCGCTGTCCGCTTCCGGGTAATTGTCAACAAGCATGAGGCAATTGATTGCAATTGTTCGATGTGTAAAAAAAAGGGCATCTTACACCTGATTGTCTCCCCTGAGCAATTTAGCTTACTTAAGGGATATCAAGTGTTGACTAGTTATACCTTCAACACTCACACAGCGAAGCACACATTCTGCCAAATCTGTGGGATTCATCCTTTCTATCGACCCCGTTCTCATCCCAATGGGATTTCTGTCAACCTACGTTGCCTTGACGGTGATGTTCTATCTCAATTTAGCATTGTCCCTTTCGATGGGGCTAACTGGGAAGAGAATGTCGATAAAATTAGAAAGTAGTGGTTCAAATCCTGGGTAATAACCATACTAATGGTGTCATTTTGCTGCTGGCGGCTAGTCTGGATTATCTGATCGGTGATCCTTGGGGTTGGGTCCATCCAGTGCAGGTTATGGGCTGGGTAATCTCTCACTTCACTCAGTTAGCAATTCACCTCTGGCAGCAGCCTTGGCAACGACGCTTAGCAGGAATTGGGTTGGGTATTGGACTAATTATTGGGAGTGGAGTAGCTGGATGGTTTATTGTCCTCCTAGGAATCTGGCTCAATCCCTTTTTGGGTATAGGCATAGGAACTATCTTGCTAGCCAGTTGTTTTGCGGGTCGCTCTCTTCGAGCAGCAGCAATGGATGTATTACAGCCTTTAACTGCTGGAGAATTAAAATTAGCCCGTTCTCGATTAAGTCAATATGTTGGTCGTGATACAGAAAATCTTTGTGAGTCGGAAATCCTACGAGCTGTCCTAGAAACGGTGGCGGAAAACACTACCGATGGGGTCACAGCCCCTCTGTTTTATGCCATTGTTGGAGCGTTGATTCCTGGGGTTGGTAGTGTTCCTCTTGCCTTAGCTTATAAAGCTGCCAGTACTTTAGATTCGATGGTCGGTTACCGGCGAGAGCCTTACACGAATTTAGGTTGGTTTAGTGCTAAATTTGAAGATTTACTAACCTGGATACCCTGTCGATTAACCGTATTGACCCTAGCCTTGATGTCTGGAAAACCTCAGCAGGTCTGGCATCTGTGTCGCCGTGATGCTATTGCTGATCCCAGTCCTAACTCTGGCTGGAGTGAATCGGCTTTTGCTGTGATTTTGGAGGTTCAGCTGGGGGGGACTAATTTTTACAGTGGTGTTGTCAAGCAAAAACCCTTATTAGGGAAACCTACCTACGAGATCACACCAGGCAAAATTGACCAAGCCTTAGAGCTGACACGTTATTGCTTTTTAATTTGGCTGGGGATAGGGTTGGTTTTTTGTCTAGTGCAATATAGCCTTTCGTGTAGGATATGTAAACCTGTATGGTCTTTTGTTATTGGACAATAAAACTCCGGAGCTCTTTCCCATCTTGCATGCAAGCCTCTTGCATGCATGCCTTTTACAGCCAAAAGTCTGTTTACAACCCAGATCTAAACGCGCTTATGCGATCGCTTCACACGGAAATACGCGGGAGCGTGGTAGCCCCGTCTTTTTAAAGCGGGGAGGAAACGCGACACGGCAGTTTTAACTGCCGTCAAAAAAAATGTATAATGATGATGTGAGTAAAGGCAGACGCCTATGTGATGAAGCGACTCTAGTACCGGAGAGATACCGACCCTCAACGATTACATTGCGCTAATCCTCTTGTGAACGGGTAAATAATTGCAGATCGCAGAGCGTACCGAACTGGCTAAGTGGTAGTACCTGGAAAGCATAATTTTTGCAAGAAAAGTAGCGGGAACTGTTGGGATTGAACTGACTGACAGAACTCAGTAGGGGCGCTTTGACTACGCCTGTAAGATTCGTTTATGGATTCTTAACGAATCCCCGCGTCTTTAGACCGGGGAGTGTCAAAACGTTATCGTTTAATCAGGGAATTATTTTTTTTTGCTTAAATTTTCCCCTATGGTAGGAAATTGTATTATAACCTTTTTCCAGCCATCTATTTGGCGTTGCTGAACAAAAGAATGACATCAAGTATAGTTGGGTCAGTTACCGATTACCGATTACCGATTACTGATTACCCTTGGGTCTTCCAGCTGATAGCAAAGCCATCAGTTTTCCCCCAACTTTAGGGGGAATTGTGATCATAATTGCCTCAAAACTTAATAAAACTTAAAAAAGGAGAAAAACGTGGAAGTACTTGCTTACACTCATTCCTATGAATCCTATGAAGAAGCAGTAGGTATTGATTGTGATCTAGATCTAAGAGAACTCAACCTCAACTGGTTTAAAATTCCCAACACTGCTTGGCTCGGTTTACTAGGATGTGCGGTTTGGCTGGGGAGTTTGAGTGTAACAGCTCCAGTGTTTGCGGCTTTGGAATCAGGAATCAAAGTCAAGACTCCAAGTGGTGGTTGTTTGACTGCACGCAAAGGTCCTAGCGATACTTCCGCAGCTGTCGTCTGTGTTAGCAATGGAGCTGTACTCAAACCTGTGGTTGCTACAAATGGGAATTGGCTGCAGCTGAGCAGTGGCAATTGGGTCTATGGTCCTTACACTACCTCTACATTAGTTGATAAAAGTAGTGAGGGCGGTGGCGGTAGTCCGATTTTGGAATCAGGAATCAAAGTCAAGACTCCCAATGGTGGCTGTTTGAAAGCACTCACTGGCCCTGGTACTGGTCAAGTTGTTGCCTGTGTCCGTAGTGGATCTGCACTCAAACCTGTGGTTGCTCAACAACGGGGTTGGCTACAGTTAACTAGTGGAAATTGGGTCTATGGACCCTATACTACCTCTAAATTATTTGATGAAAGTAGTGAAGGGGGTGGCGGTAGTCCGACTTTGGAATCAGGAATCAAAGTCAAGACTCCCAATGGTGGCTGTTTAAAAGCACTCCCTGGTCCTGGTACTGGTCAGGCTGTTACCTGTGTAAGCAGTGGCTCTGTACTCAAACCTGTGGTTGCTAAAAATGGGAATTGGCTACAGCTGAGCAGCGGCAATTGGGTCTATGGTCCTTACACTACCTCTAAATTCTTTTAATCTTAATCTTGATACCACAGAACCTACCCAGTAACTCTACTTGTAAGGTGCGTTATTAACGCACCTTACAAGTATAATTACCTCTCAAACCGGAGGCTATTGAGAACATTGATCACTTCTGCTTTAGTCATTCCGGGACGAATTTCTGGTCTATATAGCATTTCTATGACAGCTTGATCAATCTCAGCATATTCGGTCGTATCAGTCCAGCCTTGGAAAAATACACTATTTCTGTATTTATAGGAATCCCTCATCAGTCCTATAGATTGGGTGAGCTCTTCTCGGATTAGGTGAGACCGTGCCTTTTGGGTAATACTAGTTGTAGAAATCATAATTCTTGACTTATAAATAACTTGGTTATTCCACCAAGTGCGAACAAACCCAAAATTGACCGGTCGATAGTATGGCTCATAGCGACGAAACTCGTATTCGGGAACAAAATAAATCTTGAGATTGGGATTATTATCATCAAAATTTATTTGAATTGAACCTTGGGTAATCGTATTTATTTCATCAATAACGGTTGACAAAGTCTGCCAATCTTCAGGGGTTGGCAAGCCGATAACCTTAATCCTCAGATTTTTGTCCCATTTTTTGATAGTAGGATTGGAGGAGCCGTATTCCGAGCCTAAGGCAATTTCTAAAAAATAATCAATTTGAGCTTGAGTATAGTTTCGGTTGTCAATTGATTGGAGAGTCGGTTGTGTGCTACTTAGCTCATAATTATTCCCATAAGTGGGTGGTTGATAGGTAGATGGGATCAAAAAACCTAAGAAACTCAGAATAACAGACTTGACGATTGGCAAACAAAAATTACGCATGGTCACTCGCTTCGCTCCAATTCAAAATTATCAATTCAAAATTCAAAAATACCCCAGGAATTAATTCGAGGCATTGAAACATCGCTTCGCTCCAATTCAAATAGTCTTTTTCCATAAATGAATTCAGGGGCTTGTATCCTTAGGTTGATAAGCGAGGGGGTTTTGGCACAGTGATGATCAGCGATCGCATCACTGTGGAGCGCCGATCACAAAAAAAACCCCAGCAGTCAGCTGGGGGCAATTATCCAGGAGATTTACTTTGATCACATCCGTTATAACTCTTAAATCCAGCCCGAAATTGACTACATCCGGAAAGATTGGTCATGGTTGGGCTCAAAAAACCGAAGAAACTCAGAATATATGATTTGAGGATTGGCAAACAAAAATTAGGCATGGTCATCCCCTTTGGAATTAATCTAGAGAGTCAGGTTGCTCAGAGGCGGTTTTGGCACAGTTATGATCCGCGATCGCATCACTGTGCGACGCGATCACAATAAAAACCCCCAGCAGTCAGCTGGGGGCAATATCCAGGAGATTTACCTTTTTAGGGTAATTATCGAGTAGATTTACTTTGATCACATCCGTTATAACTCTTAAATCCAGCAGGAAATTGACTAGCTCCGGAAAGATTTCATGGTTGGGCTCAAAAAACCGAAGAGACTCAAAATAACAGACTTGAGGATGGGCCAACAACAATTAGGCATGGTCATCCCCTTTGGAATTAATCTAGAGAATTGGGTTGCTCTATAGCAATAAGCGCGCGGGTATTTACAAATAATGGTGAGGGATAAATTCCTAAAAGCTTTGTCAAACTTGGCTTTTCTCTTCCGGTCTTGATGCAGTCGCTCACGCCTGCATCAAGACCAGGCTAAAAAATGTAGTTAATAATACTCTTAAGCCTCGAAAACTACTTTTTACCTATTCCTTGTTTAAAACTTCTGAGGCGATCCGATCACTGTGCGACGCGATTACAATAAAAACCCCCAGCTTACTGCTGGGGGAAATATCCAGGAGATTTACCTTTTGAAGGTAATTCTCCTGGATATTTACCTTTACCACATCCGTTATAACTCTTAAATCCAGGATGAAATTGACTACATCCGGAAAAATTGCTAAAAGATTGCTCCTTAAAGATTGATCATTGTTGGGATCAAAGATATTACCTGGGAATTGGTGAAGGAGTGATCATCTCAAGGGGTGATCGGGTAAAGGGATGATCGGATCAGCAGTTATGACCGATGAAGGCAACTGGGGATGACTTGGGCAAGAGTGATGTCTATTAAGATGGTAGTGTTATGAACACAATACAAATATTGCTAGATAACTGGCTATCATAAAAAAAAATTTGGTAGGAAAGTGATGGAAAGCTTAGTCTGCGTTAATCTTGCCGAGTCCTATGAAGACGCGGATAATTTTCAGTGGCAAGATGATAATGGTTTAATTCGATGGTTGGATGGGCTAAACAGTCCCACTATTCCTAGTTCAGCTTGGATCAAGATTAGTGCGATCGCAATTGCCCTAACCATCCTCAGTACCGCTGCTCATGCCAGTGCTAAAGTACTTCAAAAAGGCAGCCGTGGAGCACAGGTGACTTCTCTTCAGAAAGAGTTGGCAGCGGCTGGCTTTTATAAAGGTCGGATTACTGGCAACTATGACATATTAACCCAGTCTTATGTTGCTATCTTTCAGCAAAAGAAGGGACTACCAATAGATGGTGTGGCTGGACCAAAAACCCTAGCAGCCTTATATAAAACTGCTGGTACTGATATTCGTCTCCCAAGCAACACACAGCTGAAACGCGGTAGTAGAGGAACGGTAGTCAGCGATCTACAAAAGAAGTTGACAACCTTGGGATTTTTTAATGGTCCGATCACTGGCTATTACGGGCGCATGACCCAAGCAGCGGTAATTAAATTTCAGCGAGCCAAGGGATTACCTGTGGATGGCGTTGCTGGACCAAACACATTGTTCGTAATTAATGGTGGTTCTATCAAGAACGCCACTGAGTTACGGCGAGGTAACAAGGGAACTGCTGTGACCAAACTGCAACAGCGGATGAGGGAGTTGAAAGTCTACAACGGTCCAGTAACTGGATTCTACGGTCGTTTGACTGAGGCAGGGGTCAGAAACTTCCAGCGTAAGAGGGGACTACCAGTCACTGGTATTGCTGACTCTCGTACTTTGTCAGACTTAGCCAAAAATCCTAATGATAAGGATAATCTTACCAACGTGACTGAGTTGCGACCAGGCAGCAATGGCCAATCAGTGACAAAACTGCAAAATCGCCTTGCACAGTTGGGATTCTACAAAGGGCCAGTCACAGGATACTATGGTAAACTAACTGAGACTGCAGTCAAAGAGTATCAGCTTTCTCGGGAACTGCCAGCAAATGGCATTGCTGACTCTCGTACCTTATCAGCACTACGGGGCAATTCTTCTGGAATTGCCGTTGCTGCTAGCATCATTACTCCATTAAAACGAGGTAGTAGTGGCACAAGAGTGAATAGCCTTCAGAATCGCTTGATTTACCTAGGCTACTATAAAGGATTAAAAGATGGCGTATTTGGACCAGCCACAGAGGCAGCCCTGAAGCGATATCAACGGGACAAAGGCTTATTTCCCAATGGAATCGCTGATGCTAAAACCTTTTCATCTCTTTCTCCACGGTGATAGGTTTACATCTGGTATAATCTCAAAACCTTGAAAGCCCCGTCCCCCCCTAACTATAGGAGTGTGGGCGGGGTATCCTGCTGAAATTTTTAATAAATCAGGATGCCTACTCAAACCATTGAAATCCTATCAGCTGAAGAACTGCGCCGTACAGTAAATCGTTTGGCATCTCAAGTGATCGAACAAGTGAGTGATTTGTCCAAACTAGCACTGGTCGGTATATATACCAGAGGTGTTCCTTTAGCTCAGTTGCTAGGACGTCAGATTGAAACCCTAGAGCAGGTCAGTGTGCCAGTGGGAGCGTTGGATATCACCTTTTATCGGGATGATCTCGATCGAATTGGCATTCGCACCCCAGCAAAAACAGATATTCCCTTCGATCTTGATCGTAAGATAGTGGTGTTGGTGGATGATGTCATTTATAGAGGACGTACCATTCGTGCTGCTCTAAATGCGGTGCTTGAGTATGGTAGACCCCAAACGATTAAATTATTAGTGCTAGTAGACCGAGGACATCGGGAACTGCCGATTAGTCCAGATTTTACCGGCAAGCTACTCCCCACATCCGCCGAAGAACAGGTAAAGGTTTATCTAAACGATAATGATGGTCGGGATGGAGTGGAATTAATTAAAGTAATTAGCGCCTGAATCATGATCAGATTGCTCTTATTTTCCAAATTATTATGACCCAAACCCAACAGCGAAAGGCTGACCACATCAGGATTTGTCTCGATGAAGATGTTCAATTTCGTGCCAATACCAATGGACTTGAAAGGTACCGCTTCACTCACTGTTGCTTACCAGAACTAAACCGCAGTGAGATTGACATATCTACCACATTTCTCGGGAAATCCTTGGGAGCACCATTGTTGATTTCCTCTATGACTGGTGGTACTGAACAGGCAAAAACGATTAATTTTCGTCTGGCTGAGGTTGCCCAACATTACAAACTAGCCATGGGGGTTGGTTCTCAGCGAGTAGCTGTGGAAAAACCCGAGGTTGGTCATACCTTTGCGGTGCGCTCCCAAGCTCCAGATATTATCCTATTTGCCAACATCGGTGCGGTTCAGCTGAACTACAGTTATGGACTAGAAGAATGCCAAAAGGTGGTTGACCTGTTAACAGCAGATGGGCTGATTTTGCACATCAATCCCTTGCAGGAGTGCATTCAAGCTAACGGGGATACTAATTTCAAGGGTTTACTTGACAAAATTAATGGTTTATGCAGTAAGTTAACGGTACCAGTGATTGCTAAAGAAGTGGGTAATGGCATCTCAGCCGGTATGGCCCAAAGGTTGCTGGAGGCTGGTGTTACCGCTATTGATGTCGCTGGTGCGGGGGGCACCTCTTGGGCAAAGGTAGAAAGTGAGCGAGGATTAACCGCTCATCAGCGTCGGTTAGGACAGACCTTTGGTGACTGGGGTTTACCAACCGCTGAGTGCATTACCAGTATTCGAGCCATTGCCCCCGACATTCCCCTAATTGCATCTGGGGGATTGCGCAATGGTTTGGATGTCACAAAAGCGATCGCATTAGGAGCCGATATTGCTGGTCTAGCATTACCATTCCTGCAAGCAGCAGCTGAGTCAGTAGATGCCGTTGATGCCTTAGTGCAACTGTTGATGGCAGAAATCACTACCGCTCTATTCTGCACCGGTAATGCTACTTTGTCTGATCTCAAGGAATCCGACACTTTGAAAAAGTTAGGATAGTAATAATAGGGAATAGGGAATAGGGAATCGGGAATCGGGAGTAGGGAATAGGGAATAGGGAATAGGGAATAGGGAATCGGGAATCGGGAATCGGGAATCGGGAATCGCCCTTAATCCTTAATCCTTTATGCTTAATCCTTAATCCTTAATCCTTAATCCTTAATCCTTTATGCTTAATCCTTAATCCTTAATCCTTTATGCTTAATCCTTAATCCTTAATCCTTAATCCTTAATCCTTTACCAAATGCGTCAATTTCTCCAACAAACTTTTGCCAGCCTAGTAGGAAGTATTGCCGGTTTAATTCTATTTTTTAGTTTAGCTACTAGTGGATTCCTGTTTCTACTGATTGCAGTAGCATCCAAAGATACAGGGCCACAGGTTCAAGATAAATCAGTGCTGGTGTTTGATTTATCGGTCAATATCAGCGATACCAATCCTACCTCAAGCACCAGTGAAGTGATTGAAGAGGTGTTATCGGGTCAACAAACCAATATCATCCCTTTGCGCAAGGTCCTCGATACTCTAGATAAGGCAACTAAGGATAAGCGCATTGTTGCCCTCTACCTAGATGGATCCGCATCTAAAACTGTTGGCAACACTGGCTTGGCAAATCTCAAGGAGGTAAGGGAGGCTCTGGAGCGTTTCCGAGCTGCTGGGAAAAAAATTATTGCCTATGACGTGGATTTGGGAGAACGAGAATACTATCTTAGCTCGGTTGCGGATACGATAATTCTTAACCCGATGGGCGTTGTAGAAATCAATGGCTTGAACTCTCCCCAACTTTTTTTGACCGGAGCTCTCCAAAAGTATGGTATAGGTGTTCAGGTGGTTCGAGTTGGCAAGTATAAGTCCGCAGTTGAACCGTTCTTGCTCAAACAGCTGAGTCCTGAAAGTCGGGAACAGACTCGAGAATTGTTAGATGATCTTTGGGATGAATTTTTGACAACAGTGGGGAAAAGTCGTGAGATTACTCCCAAGACCTTGCAAGCGATCGCTAATACTAAAGGGATGTTGATCGCATCAGAGGCCAAAACTCAAGGTTTGGTGGATCAAGTTGGATACTTCGATGAGGTGATTGCTACTCTCAAGGAGCTTACTGGAGAAAAGAAAAAGGATAAATCGTTCCGGAAAATTAAGCTGGCTACTTACGCTAGAGCGAAAAGTCCTTACTCTAAAAATCGCAAGTCTAAGCATAAAATTGCCATAATTTATGCCGAGGGTAGCATTGTTGACGGTCAGGGAAACTTTGAGCAAGTGGGGGGTGAACGCTTTGCTAAACAGCTGCGCGAGCTACGGCTGGATAAAGATATTAAAGCAGTAGTGCTAAGGGTTAATAGTCCTGGTGGCAGTGCTACAGCCTCTGAGATTATTCAACGGGAAGTGCGGCTTATCCGTGAGGAAAAGCCAGTGATTGTGTCGATGGGCAATGTGGCAGCTTCTGGTGGCTACTGGATTTCTACCTATAGCGACCGAATTTTTGCTGAGCCAAATACTATCACTGGTTCTATTGGTGTCTTTGGTGTACTTTTTAATATCCAAGAATTAGCTAACAACAATGGTCTGACCTGGGATATTGTACAAACAGGTTCTTTAGCCGATATTCAAAGTACTGTCCGTCCCAAAACAGACCAAGAGTTGGCAATCTACCAAACCATGGTTAATCAGATTTATGACCAGTTCATTGACAAGGTAGCAGAGTCACGTAAATTGCCTAAGGGCAAGGTTAAAGACATTGCTCAGGGACGGGTTTGGTCAGGTATAGACGCCAAGCAGATCGGTTTAGTTGATGAGATTGGGGGTATTAATGATGCTATTAAGCATGCAGCTAAGCAAGCTAAGTTAAAGGATGATTGGAAAGTAGAAGAGTATCCAAAAATTCCTAGTTTCGAGGAAATGATTCTGAAGACCCTGAGTAATGATGTTAGGCTCACAAGCCGACAATTACCTGAGCCACTAACTACAGAATTGCTGAAGCTAAAAGAGGATTTGGCAATTTTAACAACCTTGAATGACCCGAAGGGGATTTATTCTATTTTACCGTTTAACTGGCGGGTAGATTAAGGGTTGAACGCGATGGACGAAGTCCCGCTTTCAGCGAACGCGTGGCCTTTAGGCCAAGGTTGTCTGTCAGAATGCAGAATGTAGAATTAAGAATGTAGAATTCCAAATTCTACATTCTGCATTCTACATTCTTAATTCAAAACTATTGGAAATTGAGCTTCTTTAAAGTTTTTTAAGATTCAGCTAGAAATCGAAAGCAAAACTTCGCTGACCTAATCGTCAAGAAACTACTAAAGTCTCAATCATTGCTTCACATAGCGCTCCATTCAAAACTTGATCGAACCTAACAAACATTGGAGAACTATTGAGTTCCAAAAATACAAGTTGTTTGGTGTGTGGATCGGTTTTGAAGTCAGCCGCCCCAAAATCCATCTGTAAAGCGACCATTAATTTGCGTAGCAACTCTACTTCTTGGGGAACTGTTTCGAGTGGAATCACCTCAGCATCTGGTTTAACCCGATAATCTAGATGCTGACTACGGATTTCAAAAGCAAAGGCATGATTCCCTACCACATAGATCCGTACTTCTGGCGCTACTAAACGATTTTGGACAATGGCTGGCATCGCAGCACAACCATTACGAAACTGGATAGAGGAGTACAATTGCTCTAGGGAATAACAAAAATCACCCCCAGCAACGGGTTTAGCAATCGCACTCCCCGCAGAATATTTTCCCAATTCCTCAGCTTCGTTAGTGATCCAAGTATCAGGGGTTTGCAAACCTAACTGTTGCGCTAGGATCAGCATTGCTGGCTTATTGCCAACTGCAGGAACATGGTGACGATTGAACAACCGGATATGGTTTTGGGATAGCAACCAACCATAGAAGGTTTGATACCAACCCGATGCCCGTTGTGATGCCCCAGACTTCGGAGCGTTAATATTACCAAAAACGTCATACCGAATAAAAGCTCCGGTTACAGACAGAACTGGAGCCTCAACTCTGGGATGCCTTTGGGTAAGATGCCATGAAAATTTCGGACTTTCTTCTTGCCCATGGCGTAAATCGCAAATCGGGACTTGTTGACCTTGAGCAACTTCAATCAACCGAGTCAGATTTGGATCTAACTCCCCACCTGCAACAAGCAAACATCCACCATCTGCTGATTTAATCATTAGTACCAACCAAATGGACTACTCTCTTCACCCAGTGCTAGAGTTGTTGGTCCTTCCTCTCCTATTGCCTGTGTAGTCGGTTGAGCTTCCTCTCCTACTGCCTTTGTAGTCGGTTGAGCTTCCTCTCCTACTGCCTGTGTAGTCGGTTGAGCTTCCTCTCCTAATGCCTGTGTAGTCGGTTGAACTTCCTCTCCTACTGCTAGTGTCGTAACTTGAGGGTCTTCCTCTCCTACTGCCTGTGTAGTCGGTTGAGCTTGTGTAGTAAATCGAGGATCTTCCTCACCCAATGCTAGAGTTGTTGGTCCTTCCTCTCCTATTGCCTGTGTAGTAAATCGAGGGTCTTCCTCTCCGTATGCCCGTGTAGTTGGTTGAGGTTCTTCCTCTCCTAGTGCCTGTGTAGTTGGTTGAGCTTGTGTAGTAAATCGAGGATCTTCCTCTCCGTATGCCCGTGTAGTCGGTTGAGGTTCTTCCTCTCCTAGTGCCTGTGTAGTAACTTGAGGGTTTTCCTCTCCCAATGCTAGTGTCGTAGGTTCCTCTTCTCCTACTGCCAATGTCGTCGGTCGAGGGCTTGACTCGCCAGGCTTGAGGAACTCAGCAGCGTGAACCGTAATACCATTGATTCGGGCAGAAACAATTACCGCATCTGCACCATTGGTAGGTTTAAAGTCAACACAAGCCGTGATTGGCGTCAGTCTTGGAAGACTAATACCTGACGGTTTATCAGCATCAAAACTGAATTCTAGGACAGAATCATCTGGATTGGGGTCTGCTGAGTTGTCTAACCGGGGATTTGTCCAGCCAGAAGTGGCAGCAAGCCCATCTGCTTGAATACTGAGTACAAGGGGAGACTCACTTACCTTAATTACAGAAACTTGCGAAACACGGAAAACTTTCATCCTGCTACCTATTTTATCCAGATATATCTAAAAATTATTGATCATGAGTCATAAGTAACCTTATATCGTTTGATGCAAAGTACATTTGACTCAAGTATCCATAGGAATTTATATCCTTTTTGTTTCTAAATAAGATGAGGCGTTATAAAAATTTAAGCATTATACTCAAATCTTGCGATCGCTCTTTTCCACTACTTGTCTGGAGCCGTCCCCTCACAACCTGCATCCCATAACCTCGGCATAATCTAGCTTTGAAGCACTTGTGTCAGGCAGTCAGGGGTGAAGGTTGTTTGCCCAAAGCGATTCGGTGTAGGGTAGGGTTAAATGTGAATTACACTCTTTCCCCCGTTCCCGATTCCCTGTTCCCGATTCCCTGTTTCCGATTCCCGATTCCCGATTCCCGATTCCCGATTCCCGATTCCCGATTCCCTCTTAAAACCGATACTTGCGAATCTGCTGTTGAGAATCTTTACTTACTAGCGCCCAGATTCCGATTGGTAAAGCATTCCCTTGAGCATCCACCTTAATTTCCATCACAATTGGTGGTGGTGATATCGGTAGGTTAGAGTTCTCTTGCCTAGCACTATTTAATTCTTCATTAATTTGTTCCCGTTGGTCTTCTGGCATATAATAAGTTTCCAATCCGTATTCAATCGAGCCATATTTAGCAACACCTTTGAGGGGAATCTGATTAGCTGGTAGTCGGGAAGGGAATTTGGCACTTAAGGCTACTGGTTTCCAGGCTATTGGTAGTTCAGTGGAGTTGGATGAGTCTGGTGCTTCTAAAATTACGTAAAAACGGGTACCAGGCTTGATAAAGGTTACCTTGTTGCCATTAGGTTGTTGCTTAGGTAATTTTTGCCAGCCAGGAAGATTGCGTAAGTTGTCCTGATTAGAGATATCGTATCTTAGAGTTTGGGAATAGCCTCGCAAAAGTTCGTAAGGGTCTACTGGCGCTGTCTGGAGAATGACAGTAATGCCAGTTAGTGTAGTGTAAATTGCCTGGGTGGGAACAGTAATAATTAGTGCGGTTTGAAATAAAAGAGGTACCCAGAATCGCCAGCTTGGTATAGGACGGGAATACTCAGAATTAATGCTCATAAGTCATAATTTATAATTCATAAATCATAATTCAGACTTCAAATAGCGCTCAAACCATAGTCCAGCACCAATAATACCTAGCCCACAGAGGAATAAGACTATGGATTTGACTAATAAACCAGTATCGTACTCCAGCATCCGGGTCAAAATTTGCAGCGTCAGTAGCACCATGCCACCCCAGAATAAACCTCGTTTCCCCTCTGCTAGTCCGGCGCGGATTAAACCGATGACGATTAGGAATAAAAGCAGATTGAAGATGAATACGGCTAATATGGGTAGAATACCAATACTGAGATGCCAATAGGGAACTAGGGCGCTGATCACAATCATAGTAGCCACAACCTTAGTTGTTGAGTCCACTCGACGCAACAGTTTTATCCACGCCCAGATCGTTAAGCTACCTAAAATGACACTATCAATCACCGCAGGTTCCAAGAGTATTGAGGTGACGTCAACTAGGGGTTTGACTGATGGTGAACTATCCCATAACACGTGGAAAGACAAAAAATAAAATGATAGGCTGAGGAAAGTGATCCCAAGGGTGCGGGCTGTGCAATTAAATTCCTGGAGGTTGGGCTGAATTGTTCCCAGGAAATCCCCGTATGACCATAACAAGGCTGGTGGTAGGGCGCATGCGATCGCAGCAATCCAACCGGGATAAGGCCATAGCTCGAAGTTGATCAAGTTCCATTCCAGGCCAGCAACTACTGCGATCGCACTTAAGCGAAACATCCATCGTGAACGGCACCAGTAAGCCAGGGGAATAAACAGTAAACCCGCAAACACTGGCATATGTTGTATGATTAGCCTTAGCCAAGACAACTCTGTGATTGCTAGAAATTCTGGCTGGGAGATTCCTCGCACATACCCTAACCCAATCAAGACCATTGCCAGCATCCCTAATCGGGTCAAGCGTAGGCTATAAGCCATGGCTAAGACTCCTAATCCCCAAATCAGGTATAACTGATAGAGTGGTCCACTGTGGTGGAACATTTGGGACATCAGTGCTATATTGGCTCCTAAAGTCAGGGCTCCTAAAAGTAATAAACCCTGTCCCAAACGGCAATGCCTACCTTGGGTTGGGTCTCGCCATAGATAAAAGCCAGCAATGTTGATCCCGAAGAAGACACTCAGAAGCAAGGTCACTTTCAACCACCGAGACCAGGCTTGCCAGTTGGCTGCCACAAAGGTGATCATGCCCAAGCCTAAGAGAAGACTGCCTAGTACTAGCAAAATTACGACGAATCGATTACGGGCCGCTACTTCCAGGTCACTAAATTGATAGCGTTCCGCTAATTGAGCGTATAGGCCAGCATCAATCAACCCTTCTGTTTGCCATTGTTGTGCTTCAAGACGTAACTGGTGACGAAATTTATCGGAAGGCATCACAACCTATTTTTTAGAGCTTAAGACTTTCATCTGGGAATATACAATGTTATAATCACTAACCGACTGAATGTTTGATTATGTCCATGATATGGTGTAAACATTCTGTAATAATTAGATTAGAGTAAGTAAAAAACTGTTAACTAGAATCGGAGCTAATGGTAAACCAGAGGTCAACGTGTGGGTCGTAGTAGCTCCGAACATGTGGTATATAGGAGTTTTGATTTTACTGCATCCGTCTGTTCAGTTGAGGTTGGTAAGGTACGTCAGAAGATTGTCTAGACGTGGTAAGTGTTCGTCGCTCAAATTTCTCCTTATCCACCCTAGTGACTGGTGTCAACAATTTTTTCCTTTTTTTTTGTTATAGCCCGGAGGTATCTCTAAATGTCTATTCGTCTGTACATAGGTAACTTACCTAAAGAAGAAGTAAACCGTGATGAGCTGCAAGCTATTTTTGCTGAAGCCGGTGACAACTTTAGCACAAAAGTGATTAAAGATCGTAAAACTGGTAAATGTCGGGGCTTTGGCTTCGTCACAGTGTCAACGGATGAGGAGGCTGATCAATTCATTGAAAAGTTCAATGGTCTTATGTTCAAGGATACTGCCTTGAAAATTGAAAAAGCCCTGCCACGATCTAAGAATCAAGAGAAAGAACCATCTAAGGAGAAAGAAAAACCCAATCAGGCATCAACCTCATCTACCAGCAACAATCCTCCCCCTCGCCGTAACAACAACAAGAATAAGTCTAATAAGCGTAAGCATCAACAGACTACATCTGACCCCGGTGGAATTCAACCCGATCCCCGTTGGGCTAAGGAATTGGCAAAGCTGAAAGAACTGTTATCGGCTCAAACCACTAACTCTTAAGTTGGGATACATCTAACTGATTTCCATTACCAATTCTGGTAAGATTAGCCCTACGTCCTACCCGTCAGGGAGGCGTGGGCTTATTATAATTTCTCAATAAAAGATCTAATCACCAAGTGCCTGGGTTTGACCAGTCTGCTGATAGTACTGCTGATAATACTACTTCAATAGTTCGATATCTGACTCATTCTGGCAGACAGAGAGTCTTTTATTTTTTTTGGTTCATGATCAGTGCCAAATCCCGATAGGTTTATGGTCATTTAAAAGGGAGATCAGGTAATTTTGGATCGTCTGTTACCCAATCGATTTACAATTATCAGTTGTGAACTAAAACTTAAGTTTTAACCACTAACAACCACTAA
The DNA here is from genome assembly GCF_010692525.1 of Moorena sp. SIO3B2. Taxonomy (NCBI): domain Bacteria; kingdom Bacillati; phylum Cyanobacteriota; class Cyanophyceae; order Coleofasciculales; family Coleofasciculaceae; genus Moorena; species Moorena sp. SIO3B2. The sequence continues at coordinate 14,163 of NZ_JAAHHE010000032.1, read as the reverse complement.
CCACTAACCACTAACGTTGTTATGAGTGCAGAAATTGACCCCATTAAGCTAATGAAACAGGAAGTTGGCAAAGCAGCTGCCAAGCGGGTGCAGTCGGGAATGATTGTGGGGCTAGGCACTGGTTCAACGACTGCCTATGCAATTCAGTTTTTAGGCGATCGCTTAAACTCTGGAGAAATTAAGGATATTGTAGGGATCCCCACCTCTTTCCAGGCAGAAGTCTTGGCGAAACAGTACGGCATTCCTTTGACTACCCTCGATGCAGTGGATCACATTGATGTAGCGATTGATGGTGCTGACGAAGTTGATCCCCAGAAAAATTTGATTAAGGGGGGTGGCGCTGCCCACACCCGTGAGAAAATTGTAGATTCCCTGGCCAAACAATTTATCGTAGTGGTGGATAGCACTAAAATAGTTGAAAACTTGGGGTCTACCTTCCTATTGCCTGTAGAAGTTATCCCGATGGCAATCACACCAGTTATGAATGCTATTCAAAAGCTAGGGGGTAAACCGGAACTGCGCATGGGGGTCAAAAAAGCTGGACCAGTGATTACGGATCAAGGGAATATGGTCGTTGATGTTAAATTTGACGCCATTGATAACCCAGCTGAGCTAGAAAAAACTATCAATAATATTCCTGGTGTTCTGGAAAATGGTTTATTTGTTGGGGTTACCGATCTGGTTCTAGTTGGAGAAGTTAAGGATGGTCAGACCGTGATCCGGGAAATTTAACAACTCCAGCACTAAAGCTTGAAGGTGCCGTGGGATTATTGCTTGATAGGAATACTCTTGATAGAAATACTCAGATATTTCTCCCAAGCCAAGGCAATTAACTGTATCTCCCACGGCTTGATTAATTTTATAGCTAGAGACTAGTTGATTAGACTTTGTCGAGCTTAGCCACCAGCAGCAAAAGTGAGCATGATCACTGCTGAAAGCAACATACCAGGACTTAGTAACAGAACTAACATCAAAAAATCATGGGATTCCATAATCGTAAACTCTCCTAACTGCTTCTTTACTACCCTAACCTGGGACAAAGGCTAATCCCGGAAAATCAATAATTTATCAAGAATTCGTCAGCGAAAGGCCTTTGGCCACGCTACGCGAACAGCCGTCAGCCGTCAGCCGTCAGCGAAAGGCCTTTGGCCACGCTGTGCGAACGACGCTGGGATTTAACTCAGCATTAAACGAATGCTTACCTCTTTTATTCAAAAGGTGTTCGCGTAGCGTGCGCGTAGCGCATTAGCTTATAACTGATAAATAATAGTTTATAACTTACTTTTACTTTTGCTTTATTACCGATTTCAGCTATTAGCTAAACTTGTTACTATTATAACTATAAAATTGTAAATATTTATTAAAAAAATATAAATTATCCTGATTTTTTTTATTTTATACTTGACAACAACCATAGCCAATGTTTATAATATAAACATACCAAAAAGAGCCGCGCTTTGCGGGTGTCAACGACAAGCGCGGCTCTTTCCCAAACCACAGTTTAGGTAATTCTATAATAATGCCAAAAAAACAATTCGTTCATCATCCCATCGATTATCACGAAGCGATGGAGCGTCTTGAACAGCTTCGACAACAGACGGAGCCGAGGGATGAAAATATCTATCCCTATCCGATCACGGAGCGATGCAGCGCGGTCTTGGGGGTTTCCCCCATGAGCGACTGCATCAAGAAGCGAGAGCAAATCTTGATTCTACTGTACAGTTACTGCCAATTGGGTATGACACCCCAACGGTTTTACCAAAAGTGGGACTTGACTCACGAAGATATAGCTTTGATCTGCTCTTGTTCCGTTCACACGGTTAATGGCTGGTTTTCCACCAGTCGTCGCTGTTACCCTCCCACTGCTGGTCACTTGCGCCATCTGGCGATTATGGATTTTTTGTTGGAGGATTTTGAGACTATTCCGAAGGAGTTATTGGAGCGACTGCATCAAGACAACGATTGTGCTTGAAGGAGGGCAGAATGTAGAATTTAGAATTTAGAATTTAGAATGTATAATTCTACATTATAAAACGATTTTGGTTTGCGATTCTCCTAGGAGAATCGCACCTAATCAAACTGCTGCGATCGCCTTTGGCGCACCTCCAGGACATGCTCCCAACAAATCAGGTTATAATTCCTTGTAATTTAAGTTTGAAACCGGGAAGCACCGCTTCTCCAGATAACTCGTTGGGATTATCTATAACCTCAGTTTTTTGTCCTGACCGATAGATTTCAACCCGTCGATTCTGAGGGTCAATCAGCCAACCTAAGCGCAAGCCATTGTCAATGTATTCTTGCATTTTTGCTTGTAGCTCCTTGAGACTGTCAGACTTTGATCGCAACTCAATTACGAAATCAGGACAAACTTTAGGGAGCGATGCAGCGCGGTCTTGGGGGTTTCCCCCATGAGCGACTGCATCAAGACAACGTTTGTTTTTGTTCCTCGGTGAGTGCATCCCAGCGGTGACGTGACACCCAAGAGCTATCAGGGGAACGATTCGAGCCACTGGGAAGTTCAAATCCGGTAGAAGAGTCAAATGCTTCTCCTTTTTCTGGGTTTTCCTCATACCAATTTCCTAATTGCCTGGTAATACTAAGATTTCTTTTACCGGTTTCCCATCCTGTTGGTGGATTCACAATCAATTTTCCTTGGGCAGTTCTTTCTAATCTCAGGTCTCGGTTAGCAGTGGCTAATTGTTCAAACTGTTGGTGATTTACTTTGAGGTCCAAAGATGGTGGAACTATTAGCTTCAGTAGGGGGTCTAGTTGACTTGACATAACCGTTAATCCTGGCAATTGAGATATAACGAGGGAGCAGAAGATAAAGAAGTCACTTCGGGTAATTACATTGGGATTTTGGGGAGTTTATATAAGTCGCGATCGCTTAATGGATAATTGAGTAAGGATAAAAAAGGTTGGGCAATCTGCGAACATTTATCTTTCTGTTAATTTTTGTCCTGATTCAAAAATTTTATCGGCGACATCCTGCCCAAGATTCTACATCATCCTCCGACCAAGGCAATGGTGGATTGCTGCTATAGTCAATAAAATAGTCGTAGCCTAACTGGTCATAAAGCTGATCCACCAATGTCTGTAATTGTACCATTGGTTCGGTATCCCCAGGAAGCAGGGGAAGCGGAAAAGAGGGAATGCGATCGCTTAAACTAAATGGATAGCACTAATTCACCTTAGGGGCAATCAATTCCTGACCCGCCTGATCAAGGGTGAGTCCCTTAACCGTTTCCTCTAAGGGAGCCTTGCCTCACACCAAATATCAGCTGATAGAGCTGATAAAGGTACCGAGTAAATTCCAGAATCTTTTCCCTAGCCAAGCAGATAAAACTCCACAGTAAATGGAGAAGCCTATGCTTAAAAGCATTATTGTATTCAAAGATATCTCTACATGCCAAAGCCATCGATAGATAGACATGATAGCGATGCCCGCCAGTAATCCGGCAGCCGCACCTGCTGCCGCCTGAGTTAATACTTGTCTTGTAGTACGTTGAATCGTTTCTGTTTCCATAACTAGAGGCTCCTCGTTAGTATCGTCAGCAATCCTGCACGGGACACACAGGAGTGTGCCCCCAATCTCAATCTATTCAATTACTTCACCTTGGATGCAATCAATTCCTGACCCCCTTGATAAAGTGTTAATCCGTCAACCGTTTCATCTGCTGACAAATTGAATTGAATCGTGATATCTGCAACCTGAGCCAAGAATTTAGTTTCTGAAACAGCATAAAGGCTAAACGCTTCCTGCCCTGTGGCTTGGGCGAGTAGTTGTTCTTCCTCGACTCGAATAGCGATCTGCATATTAGGGAGTAACTGGTAGGTTCCCACATAGCGGTTGTAAATTGCTGGGTCAAGCTCAACAATCTCAGGCTCACCGGATTCATTAACTGTGACAGTGTCAATATCAACAGTTAATTTTTCTAGTTGAGCTTGTACGTCTTCAGACATCTCAGCCTGGTAACGTCCGCCCAGGTGTTCAGCTAAAAACTTCTCTAATGCAGCTGTCATGGCCAGCGAGTTGATCTCCTTACGGAAACCATGGCCTTCATCGGGGGCAATCAAATATTCCACCGGTCGGCCTAAATCTCGCAATGCGGCCACAATTTGGTCCGATTCCGCTTGCTTAACCCGGGGATCCTTGGCTCCTTGAATTACCATTAGTGGGGCCTGAATTTGGTCGGCGGAAAACAGGGGTGACTGGGCTTTTAGACGGGAGCGATCGCTCGGATCATCCGGATCTCCCAGCCGCAGAGCAAAGGTAGCCTTCATCGATTCCCAATAGGGGGGAATTGACTTGAGCAAGGTAATCAGATTCGATGGCCCCACATAGGATACGCCAACGGCATAGATATCTGGTGTAAATGCCAAACCAGCTAGGGTGGCATAGCCTCCATAGGAGACACCAAAAATTCCCACACGCTCGGGATCGGCAATCCCTGCATCAATCAGATACTGCACGCCATCCGTCAGGTCATGCTGCATCGCACCCGTGCCCCATTCGTTGTTACCGGCATTGAGAAAAGCTTTACCATAGCCAGTAGACCCTCGAAAGTTGGGTTGGAGAACGGCGTAACCGCGATTAGCCAGAAACTGGGTAAACCGCTTGTACCCCCACATATCTCGTCCCCAAGGTCCACCGTGGGGCATGACAATCACCGGTAAGTTCACTGGGTCTACCCCCTGGGGCAGGGTCAGATAGGCTGGAATCTCTAGACCATCACGGGCTGTATAGCGGATCGGCTGCATGGTGGCCAAATGTTCCCTGGGCAGCTCTGGCCGATCATCGTAGAGTTTTTCCAGGGTTTGAGTACTACGATCAAATAGATAAGTAGACCCGGGATTCACATCGCTCCGGGTTCCAATCAACGCAAAGCGATCATCCAGGGTAAGGGATTGCAACACAATATCAACGTCGGGCAGTTGTTGTTTCAGAAAGGCTAGATCAGCCGCTATCTTGTCGTTTTGAGGATAGATGCGGATGCGATCGCCAATATAGGAGGTAGCAATCAACTCATCAGTCGCTTGTGAAAACACTGCACCCCCAAAATCCACCTGGTTTTCAGGATCAACTTCCACGACCTGACTCTGTTGGCTTTCGAGATTAAGCAGCTCTAACTGGATTAAATTCCCATCCCGATTGCTGATCAGATACACCCGTTGGCCATCTTTATGAAAGCGAATGGGGACACAGGTTTCTTCAATTCGACAGGTGTAAACAGGTGTTAATCCATCTTTTTGCACCGCCAGAATCTCATGCCCCCCTTCCAGGGTTTGGCGATAGCCGATGCGCACATTACCGTCTAAATCCGTTGTCCAGAGGGCAATATTATCGTCATTTTGAATCAACAGCGTCCGCTCGCCTGTTGTCAAATCCAAACGATAGACATCATGAAACTGGGGATTGCGCTCGTTAAGACCGATAATGATGTGGTTGGGAGTCCGTTTAGGAACGCTATATATACTGGCCGTAATCCCCTCTACAGGGGTTAAATCGCGGGTTACCGGGCTAGTCTCACCTAAAGATTTAGCTTCAACCGCATAAATGTGAAAATTCTCATTGCCCCCTTTATCCTGGCCGTAGAGAATGTAACGACCATCGGCGCTCCAAAAGTAAATTATAATTGGGCTTTCAGCATCAGCCGTGACTGGACGAGCAGCTTCCATCGGTTCATTGATGCCCTTAACCCACACATTGATCACGCCGTCTAGAGGTTTTTGAAAGGCCAGAAACTGACCGTCGGGGGAAAGCTGGGCACCCGTAATCTCTGGATCGCCAAAGAATAGTTCCCGCTGAAGTAACGGTGCTACAGCGGTCTGACTTTCAGCAGCGCTAGCAGTTTTTGCCGTTAGGGGCAGCGGTGGATTGCCAAGGCTAAAACCCATCAAACTAATAGACATCATCAAACCTGCACCAAATTGAAATTGTTTCATGACAAACCGTATCCTCTGAAGAGTTGCTTATAATTCAATATTAAACAGGCCATTTCAAACTGACTATAGCGAAAGGTCATATGGATACATGACGTTTGTCATGGAAATTTATCCATAAGTTTCATAAGCTGTAGAAGCAGTCATAAGCATTAGGTAAGCTGATGTCAGCTCGGACAACTCCTCAGGTTTCCACCATTAATCCTTCAATTCCTAAAATCCTGCGCTATCTGGAATGGGCATGTTTGATCATGACCATCCTGCTATTGCTGTTCCTCATCCTGAATAAATCATTGTCCAACGAGACCAAGGGCAGTGACTACCTAATAAGCTTTTGTGTATTGGGAGTTTTGGCCATTCTGAGCTTTTTCTTTCCAATCCGTCGCCCCATGTGGCAGCGACGAGTTTATGTCTTTGCCGGAATTTCCTGTGTGTTGGTGACAATAATCTTTAGTGATGCCGGTCTCGGTCTCTTTGTCTTTCTATACTTAGCCAAAAGCTGTTTTCTGTTGCGTCGTCGGGACGTGATCATCACGGTTGTTTTAGTCGGCATTACCTGGCATGTAGGTTTTGCGTGGCGGTTAACGAATGATTTACTAACTGATCTCTCAAAACCGATTGCAGAGCAGCAAGCTCGCTTTGAAAAAAACCTACAAACCCTTCAAGAGACTCCCCAAGTATTTATTGCGCAACTGATTTTCACTGAACTTGTAGTCTATATTTCTCTGAGTGTGCTAATTACGCTGCTTTGTTTAAGCTTAGTGGCTGAGTACAGGAGTCGTCAGCAAGCAATCGCTTTAACTCAGGAAGTTGAATTGCTAGCCGCAGATTTAGAACGCACCCGCATTGCTCGCGATATTCATGATTCATTGGGGCATACTTTGACCTCCCTTGATGTGCAGCTAGAATTAGCACAACGACTCTACGAACGAAACTCTAATCAGCTTCAACCAGCGTTAGACACGGCCAAACTGCTGGCCAGCCAATCCTTACAAGAAGTGCGTCGGGCAGTGACCACCATGCGAGAAGAGACCTTTGATCTCAATAAGGCCCTGCCACAGCTGCTGGAATCTTTTACATCCAACCCATCCATAACGGTTAAAAGCAAAATAGATTTGCCCCAGCTGCCGTTACAAACCAATCATCAGCTTTACTGTGTGGTTAAGGAAGGATTGGAAAATATCCGCAAACACAGTCAAGCCCAGGTTATTCACCTCAAGGGATATGCTTCGGCTGATGCGGTTATCCTTGAGCTAAAGGACGACGGTATTGGCTTTGATATTGCTAAACCCACCCAGGGTTTTGGCCTCAGGGGTATGCAGGAGAGAGTTCAGCTGATAGGCGGATCGATACAATTAGATAGCACACCGGGACAAGGCAGCTGTATTCAGATTAGGATACCACGATGATTCGACTTCTATTGGCTGATGATCAACCCATCTTTCGTCAGGGACTGGCGGCACTGTTGTCCCTGGAGGATGATCTCGAGGTGGTGGGTGAAGCCAATCACGGTGAAGAGGCCATTGCCCTCACGGAGAGGTTACAGCCTGACATTATCTTGATGGATGTGCGGATGCCCATCTGCGATGGCGTGCAAGCAACCCGAGAAATCCATACCCGCTACCCCTGGATTCGGATTCTGGTCTTAACCACCTTTGACAATGATGACTATGTGTTCCAGTCTCTTCAGGCTGGGGCGTTGGGATATTTGCTTAAAAGTACTCCAGCACCTAAGGTGGCAGCGGCCATTCGTAGTTTGCATCAGGGATACAGCCAATTAGGTCCTACCATCGCTCCAAAGGTGTTTTCTCAACTGAATAATACCCAACCTGAACGGGAAAAAACAGATTATCATGCTCAATTCAATCAGAGGGAACTACAGATCCTGAAGCTGTTGGGACAAGGTAAAAGCAATCGAGAAATTGCAGCCGCCCTTAATCTGACCGAAGGCACGATTAAAAATCATCTAACTAATATTTTCTGTGAGTTGGATGTTCGCGATCGCACTCAGGCTGCCCTCTGGGCTCATCAGCATCTTTAATGTGCATTAAATTAAACTATTTTATCACTATTTTATCTGGAAAATCATCATAGCAGAGCTTTTTTGGTAAAAACTAAACTGCAACAACCAACCCACGGGATGATTACCTGAGTTTGACGTAATAAAAATAGCAATAATTCCGGAATTTGGACAAATATTTTCTGAATTAAACTATCATATTTTATAGCCGTATAAGTATAGATTAGGACGTTAAATAAACAGCCAAATCAACTCTTAATACGAAATTTTTCGATAGTAATTATTTATTTTATCACTCGATTTTTAATCGAAAATCAATAATGTTCTATTTTCTTTAAATCAGGAGAATAGGGGGGCAAATAGTAAGGTGCGCGCCTCCAAGGGCGCGAGCAATTCCTCGCGCCCTTGGGTAGCACCTGAAGTTAACAACCGGCTGATTCAACTAATTATCGAATTTTTTATCCTCTCTTGGTGCGCGTGACCTAGGCGTTCGCGGAGCGGCGACCTAGGAGTTGGAAACCTCACGGTCGCACCGCTATGTAAACTAGCTTGTCTGGCTTCTTTTTAGAAATTTTTTCTAGAAACTCTTGCCTTTTTTATTCATCCCTTTCTCGATAACCGTAAGTTTTTTTTTCGGGTATAACCGATTTTTTTTAAGGCAATACCAAAAGTCCTATCACTAATCTTTTCGTAAGCATTCAGCCGTCAGCCGTCAGCCGTCAGCCGTCAGCCGTCAGCTAAAGTAACTCAGCATTATTCCAATGCTTACCTGTTGTCTTGATCCCAAGCGCGAGTGGGGGAAACCACGGCAGCGCGGTCATGGGGGGAACCCCCAAGACCGTAATGGTGCGTTTTCCGTAGGCGAATTTAATTCGCCACGGGTCGCACCTCTGCCTCCCCAAGACCGTAATGGTGCGTTTGACCCGTAATTAAATTCGCCACGGGTCGCACCTCTGCATCGCTTATTCAAAAGCACCATCTGTAGCACCTCAAGTAGCGTGCGCATTAGCTGATAGCTGATAGCTGATAGCTGATAGCTGAATACTTACATCTTTTCTGACCATGCTTCTGCCATTTCATTCTGAGTTGAGCTACCATGAGATTGGACAAATTTACTAAATCTCTCCAAATCAGCTATTTTCGGATTATATCCCTTTTGATAACCCTCTTTTGGCCTATAATATCCTGTTTCATTTCTCTTTTTTAACCAGATATCAATTGTATTTCGGCTAATTTTAAATAAACGACTAGCTTGAGTTTTTACCATGCCATCGTCGATAGCACTAATCACTTTTTTTATTAAAACTGTAAGGAACTGGCATTTGATTAATTTATTAACAAATCCTGGCTATTTAGCTTTTTGACTATTATGTCCTAAGCTTTGCTTCGACTGCTATATCATATGTTGGAGAAGATCTATACTGGCGTAATGGTGATGGGACTGAACTAGCAAGAAATACCCAACAGATTCTTATGTTGGGGAAGCGCTTTTAAGACTTAGATAGCTTTAGGGGCGACATGGGCTCTAAAAAGCTTACTATATTTTGAGGCTAATGAGCTATGGCTTGATACAGTCGAGAACTTATTTTTGTCCTGATTCACAAATTTTATCGACGATCTCCTACCCAAGATGCCACATCATCCTCCGACCAAGGGAATGGCGGACTGGTGCTATAGTCAATAAAATACTCGTAGCCTAACTGGTCATACAGCTGATCCACCAATGTCTGTAATTCTACCATTGGTTCCGTATCCCCAGGAAGCAGGGGAAGCCGAAAATAGGGAATGCGATCGCTTAAATTAAAAAGGTACAAGTCAGCAGTGGGACGGGTATTAGAACGACTGACTAATATCCGATAATGACTCGGATTACTGCTGTTAGAAACAGGCAAGGGTTCCCCATCTCGCAACAGGTCAATTTCTACCAGATGAGTCATACTCTCCAAAATCTGCTGGCGTTTGGCTTCGTATTTAAGACGCCCTTCTCCTCGTTTATTGGCAGGGGAGATCACTTCAATCGCTGTTACCACTTCCTTGGTGGCTACATCTTTAACCTCGATGTAGGATTGTCGCACTTCTTCTCGTAAAGGAACAGCTACCTTAATCGGTTGAACTGACGGTTCAGATACCGCAACTGCTGTAGCCATTGCGACTGAAGCATCTCGGCTTTGTTGAACCGTAACATCTGGTCTACCAATGGCAATCTTCGTTGAGCCAGCAATCTTATAAACCCACTTATCGGTAACCACCCGATATTTAGGTAGCAGTTTAGGAATTAATGCTCTAGCCAAAGCTGCCAGCAATTGATTGTGGAAATCCGACCAATATTCCGGTTGTTCAAGGTAGGGATTCATCCCTGGAAATGGGTTAGGCATATAGCATTTTGATTTGAGTTGTGAACATACTTCCTTAAGGAAAGGCAAGAGGCATGCATGCTAGAGGCAAGAGTTAATCAAGTACAGAGGGATTTTGGGTAAGGATTTGAGCTCTTAAGATTTACGCTATAAATTAGCTCTAAGGATTTCAGCTTACATGTCGCCCCCCAGGATTGCTCTATAGTATAGATGCACCATTATTGTTAACGCAATTACAACAACGTAACATGGTACCATTATCTCTCAGAAGTCTATGGGCTTTTCTGCTGAGCGCGGTTTTGATAATTCCTTCCGTGATGCTCTTCCCCGCTCCAAGCCAAGCCATGGTTAACGCTGAAAGCGAGAGCATACAAAATGTAGAAAACCCCCAAGTAGCACCAATCACTGGCAATCTTCAACTAATTACTACAGCAGCGGGCAATGGAGCAGACACCTTTATCCGAGGTGGTTCCTACTCTAGTAAGAATAATGGAACAAACGGTAAATTAGTCGTCAAGCTTGATAACACCGTCTCTTATAGCCGCAAAACTTACCTCCGATTTGATCTCAGTGAGCTGAATGATGGTATTGATGATGTGAGCCTGAATTTGAGTACGATAAACCTTCCCAACACCAAAGGATCTATTGAGTTTTATGGCTTGAATGATGGAGTAGACGAAAATTGGTCTGAAACCAAAACCACTTGGAATAACGCGCCGGGTAATGATACTTACTCTACCAATTTATTTCTCTCAAACCAAACAACTTACTTAGGGAAACTCCCTGCAGCTTCTATAGCGACAGGAGATTCTTTTAGCTTTAACTCACCTGAGTTACTAGATTTCATCAAAGGTGATACTGATGACATAGTGACTATTCTGATCAATCGTGCAGAATATAAAGCCCCAGATGCCTATATCGTTTTTGCGTCTAAAGAAAGCACTGAGTATAGCCCTCCTACACTAATGGCTACTCTGAAACCTGCTGTTCAAAGCAAGCCTGAAACTGATACAGCCAATCTTTTTGAGCTTCCCGATTGTGTGAATTCCGATTGTAACTGCTCGGATTTTAAGACTCAGGAAGAGGCACAGGCTGTGTTTAACTACTTTGGAGATGATCGTTTCCGTCTAGATGGGAACAAAGATGGTCTTGCTTGCACCAGTCTGCCCCATGCCAAAGCTCCATAACCTTTAGTCCTCCACGACTTAGCAATGTTCTAGATCGCTCTTATTGAAACCAATCCCAATTCTCAGCAGGAGGATTGGGTTTCGGCTCACATTCCGCATTTCAAAGTAAGTACCTAGGCACAATTAATGGCATTGCCTATTTATGCGATCGCACCCAACTGTTTCAGGGTTGCTTTCTGTGCCTCAGTTAATCCTGTCACTCCAGTGATATTCATCGCTTCGTAGAGTCTGGGAGCTCTGAGAATTTTCAGGCACTTGCCCGTCTTAGTGTCCCAAAGCCTCACCGTTTGGTCTTGAGAGCCACTAGCTACAATTTGACCATCCCCACTAAAGGCAACAGAAGAGATTAGATGGGTATGTCCGGTGCAAGTGTGGCGGCACTCCCCTGTCGAAACATCCCACACCTTGACAGTTTGGTCGTGAGAGCCGCTAGCGATAGTGTTGCCATCGGGACTGAATGCCACGGAAAAGACCCAATTGTTGTGTCCCCGTAATAGTTTAGAGCATTCACCCGTACTCAAATCCCAGAGGCGTATCGTTTCGTCTGTACTACAACTGGCCAGGATATTATCCTTAGGACTGAAAGCGACGGATTTGACCCGATTACCATGTCCCTGTAACGTTTTCAAGCATTCCCCTGTGCTAACATCCCACAGCCTCACCGTTTGGTCAGTATTGCTACTGGCCAAGGTTTTACCATCACTACTGAAAGCCACTGACCAGATCTGATTAGTATGTCCTTCCAAAGTGCTGACGCAGTCACCAGTACGCTCATCCCAAAGCCTCACCGTTTGGTCAGCACTGCCACTGGCTAGGGTTTTCCCATCACCGCTGAAAGTGACGGAATAGATCCAATCAGTATGTCCGTGCAAAATCCTTAAGCATTTTCCCGTCTTGATATCCCAAAGCCTGATAGTTTCGTCTCTACTGCTACTAGCTACGGTTTTACCGTCAGTACTAAAGGCCACTGAACACACGTGAGCAGTATGTCCGTGCAAAATACTGATACAGCGATCGCTATGATAATCCCATAGTCTGACTGTATTGTCGTTACTGCCACTTGCCAAGGTTTTACCATCAGGACTGAAAGCCACTGGAAATACCCAATCAGTATGTCCCTGCCAAGTTTTCAAGCATTGACCAGTGCCCCAATCCCAAAGTCTGACAGTTTGATCTAAACTCACACAGACTAGGGTGTTACCTTCAGGACTAAACGCCACAGAAAAGATCTGATTAGTATGTCCATGCAAGGTTTTCAGGCAAATACCAGTGTGGTAATCCCATAGCCTGACAGTATGGTCGCCACTACCAGTAGCTAGGGTTTTGCCATCAGTGCTAAAAGCCACTGAGTAGACTCCACTACTATGTCCGGTGTGAGTACTAACACAGCTACCAGTCCTAGCATTCCAAAGTCTGACAGTGTGGTCATTACTGCCACTGGCTAGGGTGTTGCCGTCAGTGCTAAAAGCAACTGAGCGTACTCCACTGGTATGTCCAGTACAAGTTCTAACCCAACTACCAGTGCTAGCATCCCAGAGTATTACAGTGTGGTCATCACTGCCACTGGCTAGGGTTTTGCCATCAGTACTAAACGCAACTGATCTCACACAACCGGTATGTCCAGTAAACCTGTTGAGGCATTGACCCGTGTCACCATCCCAGAGTATTACGGTGTGGTCGCTACTACCACTAATCAGGGTATTACCTTGAGGATTAAAAGCAACTGAGAACACTTCATCAGTATGTCCAGTACAAGTTTGCAAGCAGCTGCCATCACTGACTTGCCATAACTTGACGGTATGGTCAGCACTACCACTGGCTAAGGTTTTACCATCCCGACTAAACGCAACAGAGCGTACCCAATTAGTGTGACCCTCACAGATTACCAGTAGTTTACCAGTTTGCACATGCCATAGGCGAATCTGAAAATCTGTATCACAAATTGCCAACATCCTCCCATCTGGACTAAATGCTGCTGATAACATATTCCCTAGGGTTTCAGTAAACACTGAGCCAGCCAAGTCACAGCCAGCGAAATTGACATTGTGTAATGTCAGTCCCTGTAGGTTGGCTTGCCAAACTGTCAGACCAGAAAAGTCATAGCCGTTTAAATCAATCTGTAATTGACTCAGTAAATTAATAGTATTACCACTGACATATCCCATCTGGAGAGTAGATTTTTTAACCCCAGGAGTCGGGGAGCGCAGCATTGATAGGATTTCCACGAGATGGTTTTCCAGCTTTTTTGTAGAACCAAAACTAGAGAGTAATTTCTCAATAATCGGTTCGAGAATCAGACAGAATTGAGCATCCCTAACATAGTCAGGGGCGCTGGCTTTGACTAGGGAGTGAGTGCGGAAGATAGCGATATTTTGACTAATAATCTCTTCAGGAATCTGCTCGATGAGTCGATTAATCATGTATTCCATGACTACAGGTTGTTGGGTAAACCCAGTCGAAGTTTTCTCAATCAATGACCGCCGTTGTAGAGACCCTACAGCTTCTAAAATATCAGTAGCGCATAGGTAACAGACAAAGTCTTCTTGCAGTTCTTCAAGAGAAATGGGTTCCCGATTGATAGCTAGCCAGTACATCAGTTCCTTTTCTGTGGAGGTAAGGCGCTGAAAGTGCCGATCTAGTAAATCCCGAATATCATCAA
>NZ_JAAHHE010000319.1:0-6883 GCF_010692525.1 Moorena sp. SIO3B2 | reverse complement strand
TGTAGATCTTAATAAAAACTACAGCTATCTAAAAAATTTATGTTTAATTTACAAAAAGGGTGCCCAAATATTTTTAGAATACATCGATGAGTTAGCTCAAGGATATTCTTTTCCTTTTTCTTGGGATGTAAAACAGGATCTTAGTAAAAGAACATATTATCGTACTCCCACTTACCAAGAAGTTAATCAAATGGAGGATTTGGGCATACAACTATTTTATTACAGTGAATTTTGCGAAATTCTAGCATATTATTACCTAGAAAAAACAGTTGAAACTTTCCAATTAGTGTAGCTTTACCGAAGACAAATAGAATTAATGAAAACTCCAGATCTGAATTTAGAAACAGACAAAGATTTCTGTACACAAAAAACAATTATTACCTACGACTCGGACAGTAACATTGATTATCAGTCTTTAGAGGCGGGCACGATTGTCAAATATCATCTCAGTAATGACTTAGATATTTTACTAGAAAGCCATCCTAATGCTTGGACACCTTCTTCACTATTTTCCCTCACAATGTGTGAGCTAGTAGCTGCTGATGATTGTAGGGGCAAGGTGGTGATGGATTTTGCTGGTGGCTTAGGCATGTTTGGCATAGTCGCCGGAAAAGGTGGTGCAGCTCAGGTAATTGGCACGGAATTAAACCCTTATGCCGTTACCCTGCAAGGAAGCAATTGGGCATTGAATGGTCTTAACCCAAAAGATTTCCAAAGTTTTGAGTCTAACTGCTTTGCTGCAATTCAAGGGAATCGAGAGATTGAAGGGAAAGTTGATCGCATTTATCTCAACCCGCCAGCACTACCTGATACGGAGGAAAAATTGCAAGCAAGGCTGAAGTTTGCTGACCAATTTCGGGGTGAAGAATGGAACCGCAATGGCGATCGCGGCAGACTAGTAATGGACACTTTAATTACCCAAGGTAGTTCCTACCTGGCACCAGGAGGGGAAATTCTCTTCATCGCCACCAGTAAAAATGGCCCCAGACTAACCCATAGGTTAATGGAAAAATACTGGGGAAAAGGAATTGAAAGCGATAGTGACAATCCTTTAGACTATTCTATTAACTGGGAAGAGCGGGGTGATGCCAATTGGGCTGTTGTCCACAGAATTAATGTTGCCTTAGCTAACTATCACACAGAGTTTGTCCAAAGCTATCAAAAACTAGCAGATCTAGAAGGAGAACCCTCCCCCTTTCTAGAAGAAGAGGGCAATCTCTATCAGCAGTTATATTTTATCCGTGCCAAGAAAGCATGAGTAAACTCCTAAGTTTTGCTCATGCTAAAGTAACTTTAGATTTAAGAGAAAAAAGCAATGTCAAACCACGCAAAGATCATCAATAAAGCTACTGCCGAAAATTTTCAATGGGGAACTGGCTGTCAAGGATGGCATTTATTAGCCAATGACAATTTAACCGTTGCACAGGAAATTATGCCTCCCAACAGCAGGGGAGTAGAACATTACCACGAAGTTGCCCAACAGTTTTTCTTTATACTTGAGGGTGAAGCATCTATAGTAATTGAGAACACAACACATGTTCTTAATTCGGGTGATGGCATACTAATATCTCCGGGAGCGCTGCATCAAATTAGGAATGAATCAAGCAATGACCTACACTTTATAGCCATTTCTTCGCCGAACAGCTTTCACGATTTTAAGAACGAAGTGGGAGAAGTGCCTGCGGATTGGAAACCAGATTTCTTTCCTAGCCAGAAATCCTGAATCTTAACCTAATGGAACTAATGCAATGATCAAGATCGCAGAAAAAACATTTCTGGTAACAGGAGCAGGAACAGGAATCGGCTACTCCATCGCCGAACATCTTATTGGGTCAGAAGCACGAGTTGTGGTGCACTGTAATTCCCATATTGAGCCAGCCCAGAAGTTAGCATCCGAAGCAAAAACGGATTGTGTTGTAATTCAAAAAGACTTATCCGAGCCCCAAGCAGGACAAGAATTAGTGGAGGAAATTATTAATCTGGGATATGCCATTGATGGTGTTGTTAATAATGCCGCCATCATGACCGAACTCAGCTTGGATGATAATCCCTCAGTCTGGGAAGAAAAATGGCTCAAAACTCTTCAAGTTAACCTGATTGCTGTTAGTTCCATCACCAGACGCGCCATAGAACACTTTAAGTCCAAGGGAGGAGGAATTATTGTCAATATTTCCAGTCGTGCAGCTCATCGTGGTGACACCCCAGAGTGTATGCACTATGCAGCCTCCAAAGCAGCACTGAGTAATTTCACTAAAAGTATTGCTCGAAACTTCGCGGCTGATGGCATACTAGCCTATTCTATTTGTCCCGGCTTTGTTGATACCGAGATGACTGCGGAATTTACCCAAAACTATCCTCTGTCTGAGATATTATCAGGTATTCCCCTACAGCGAATCGCCCAGCCAGAGGAAATTGCTGCCATGGTGGTTTTCCTCTTATCCGGACAAGTCCCCTCGGCAACTGGAACCAACATTGATATTAATGGAGCCTCATACGTGCGCTAGAGTGCATCAGAGAAGTGGTGTTAGGTGTTAGGTTTTGGGTGTTAGATGTTGGGCTTTAGATAATGACTAAACGAAAAAGGTGATCCAGGTGATCGAAGTTAAGAGTTATCGAGACTTAAAGGTTTGGAATCGGGCAATGGACTTGGTTGTACTATGCTACCAACTTACTTCTAAGTTACCAAAAACTGAGATTTATGGACTGAGCAGCCAAATTCAACGAGCTGCCGTTTCAATTCCAGCTAACATCGCTGAGGGGAAAGGGAGACTGCATTTGGGAGACTATATCCATCATCTCTCCATAGCTAATGGATCTCTGAAAGAATTGGAAACACATTTGCTAATTACTGGTAGATTATCTTATCTTAAAAACTCGGAGTTACAACCTGTTTTAGAGCTAAGCGATGAAATAGGAAGAATGCTCAACATTCTGATCGAAAAACTCAAGGATAATAAGAAAAATTAGGTCATCGGAAGAATTGGTGTTTTACCTAACACCTAACACCTAACACCTAACACCTAACACCTAACACCTAATACCTAACACCCAAAACCTCAAAGTATATGAATACCATACCTCAGTTATTTGAAGCCCAGGTAGAACGAACACCTGATACTATTGCGGTTGTGTGTGACAACCAGCAGTTAACCTACCGAGAACTTAATGGCAAAGCGAACCAGTTAGCCAGCTATTTGCGCTCCTTAGGTGTAGAACCGGAAACCCTTGTGGGGATTTGTGTGGAGCGTTCTATCCATACAGCGATCGGACTTTTGGGGATTCTTAAAGCAGGGGGGGCTTATGTGCCCTTAGATCCATCCTATCCGAGCGAGCGTTTGGAGTTCATGCTCCATGATACCCAGGTGTCAGTGCTGTTGACGCAACAGAAATTGGTGGCGGAAATTCCCGAATATCAAGGACATCTAGTTTGCTTGGATACAGATTGGCAGAAAATAGCTGTAGAAAGCAATACTAACCCAGTCGGTAGGGTTGGAGCAGAAAACTTAGCTTACATTACCTATACTTCTGGGTCAACCGGAAAGCCAAAAGGGGCAATGATGCCCCATAGAGCGGTTTGTCAAAGCTGGGGCTGGCTTCAAGAGACTTTTCCCTATCAGAAAAGCGATCGCGTTTTGCACAAAGCCTCTCTCAGCTTTGATGTTTCCAGTCGCTGGGAGTTATTTTGGCCTCTAATGGCTGGAGCTTGCGTTGTTTTAGCAAAACCAGACGGTGAAAAAGATAGTGCTTACATAGTTCGGCTAATCGCCCAAGAGCAAATTACCGTTGCTTATTTTGTTTCCTCTATGCTCTCGATTTTCCTGGAAGATCCGGGCTTGAAGAGTTGCAGGAATCTCAGACGAATCTTTGTAGGTGGGGAAGCATTTCCCTTTGCTCTCAAACAACGCTTTTGGGAGAGCCTTCCCAATTGCGAAGCAATTGAAATCTACGGCTCTACTGAAACCATTGTTGTTAGCTCCTGGAACTGTCAACCAGAACCAGAACCGCGTAACTTTT
This sequence comes from Moorena sp. SIO3B2, assembly GCF_010692525.1. NCBI lineage: Bacteria > Bacillati > Cyanobacteriota > Cyanophyceae > Coleofasciculales > Coleofasciculaceae > Moorena > Moorena sp. SIO3B2. Next base: position 2,869 of record NZ_JAAHHE010000319.1, on the reverse strand, counting down.
CTATAACTCGCCCGATTGCTAACCTGCCAATTTATATTTTAGACCAGCAAATGCAACCCGTTCCCAGAGGAGAAACTGGGGAACTTTACGTAGGCGGAGACTATCTCGTCAGGGGGTATCTCAACCGCCCAGAATTAACAGCAGAAAAATTCATCACCAACCCCTTTGAAAATTCAAAAGTCATAGACGCGAAAGCGGCTTCTCGAAGAGTAAGTCAAAAGTCAAAATTATACAAAACAGGAGACTTAGCTCGCTATCTTGCCGATGGTAATATTGAGTTACTCGGTCGTAGCGATCATCAGGTAAAAATTCGCGGTTTCCGCATTGAACTAGGGGAAATTGAAGGAGTACTTACTCAACACCCTGTGGTGAGACAAGCCGCAGTAATTGCTAGGGAAGATATTCCGGGTGACAAGCGCTTAGTCGCTTATATTGTCAGCACTGTGGGTGAAGAATCTCGGATAGAAATTGTGCCAGAATTGCGAAGACTTATCCAAGCAAAGCTGCCAGAATACATGCTTCCTGCCGCATTTGTGGTTTTAGACGAGTTGCCCCTAACCCCTAATGGTAAGTTAGACAGGCGATCGCTCCCTGCACCTAATCCCGAACGACCTATTTTAGAGCAAGAATTTGTCCCACCCCGTACCTCACTAGAAACAAAATTAGCCCAACTCTGGAGTCAGGTTTTACACATCCATCCAATTGGCCTGAGGGACAACTTCTTTGAATTAGGAGGAAATTCTCTGCTAGCAATTCGGCTCCTTTTCCAAGTAAGACACGCTTTTGGAGTTGATTTCCCCCTACGCACCTTGTTAGAAGCACCCACAGTAGCTAACATGGCTGAAGCAATCGATAAATTCAGCAACTCAGAAGAGGCTGCAGGGATTGAAAGCATGACTGTGGAAGAGTTGCTTTCAGAAGCCGTTCTAGATCCCACCATCAAACCGAACTTTACTTCTGTTGGGTATTATTCCGAACCCAATGCTATTTTATTGACTGGAGCAACGGGATTTCTCGGTGCTTTTTTACTCGATGAACTCCTCAGACAAACCCAAGCCAGGATTTATTGCCTGGTTCGTGGCTGTAAGACTACTGCTGAAGGCAAGCAGAAAATTACCAACAACCTAGATCGCTATTTACTGGAATATGAAAATTTCAACTCCCGGATTATTCCAGTGATAGGGGATTTGTCCCAGTCACTTTTGGGACTACACGACCAACAGTTCGAGGAGCTAGCGCGGGAAATCGATATTATCTATCATTCTGCCACTTTCTTGAATTTAGCCTATCCCTACACAGCTATGCGAGCAGCCAATGTGGGAGGAACTCAGGAAATCTTGAGATTAGCCAGTCAAATCAAACTCAAGTCCGTCCATTTTATCTCTTCACCCGCTATTTTTAAGTCAACAGGGTATTTCAACAAGCCATCCATTCGAGAAGAAGACCCTCTGGAAGATTGTGAAGTAGTCTATGGAGGCTATGCTCAAAGTAAATGGGTAGCAGAAAAATTGTTGAAAACCGCACATTCTTTTGGTATTCCGGTTAGTATATACCGACCAGGGACGATTAGCGGGCACAGTAAAACTGGCGCATCTAATGCCGAGCAAACCTTAGGTCGCCTGCTCAAGAGCTTTGTCGAGCAAGGCATTGCTCCCGATCTCAATATTGAATTCGATTTGACACCAGTAGACTATGTTAGTCAAGCCATTGTTTATCTATCTAGGCAGAAAGAATCCCTAGGAAAAAGCTTCCACTTAGTCAATCCTCAGTGTTTGCAGATAGGGGAGCTAGTCGATCTCATTCGTTCTCTCGGCTACCTTATCGAGCAAATAGACTATCCCGATTGGGAATCAAAAATGCGGGATGTGATCTTGAGTTCCCCAGAAAATGTTTTAAGTCCCATCTTGCCGTTTTTAACGAAAAAAATTCCTGGAACTCAGCTAACCTATTTAGAGGCATCCTCTTTCACGTCAAAGTTGGATTGCGAAAATACTGTTAAGGGACTTGCTAAGTCTGGTATTACTTGCGCGTCCCCAGACAGCCAGTTGCTTCGGGTTTACCTTCGGCAAATCGAAGAGTTTCCATTTAGCATGTAGGAGGGATAGAATCGATTGATATGATTTCGATATATACTCCGACGACTAGACATCTCCGAAAAATAATTAAATTGTGGTAAACTAATAGAAAATAGCGTTTATAGCAACAGACTTCAATTCAGCAACGGCTCAATTCGATTTCTTCCAATCCTCTATATTTGGTGCTTTCACGAACTCAGGAAACATGACCTCAAAACCGCTCTGACGCTCAGAAGCTGGTTCATCACTCATATTCAACAAGGTTTCATAGAAGAAAAACGACACACCAGCAAATCCCCGCAGTCGGACAGCATCCACTTGCCGCTGAATTTGTGATACCGGAACTAAACGAGTTCTGAGACCACTTAAAATCCCAATTCCTACCGGAATATGACTCCGTGCTCTTTTGACTTCTGTCTTGTCTAATTCCGAGATAAAAGTGCTGAAATTATCTCGATAAATCTGGACAATTAGTTCCTCTACCAAACCCCGTTGTTCCCAAGTTGCCCAATCAGCTAAAAAGAATTGGTAAGAAAAACGCTGGGGATTGGGAGATAGGGAAATAATCACATCATTGTTACTGTCTTCAACACTGTCTTTAACTGCTCGAAACAGCTTGGTTAGGAAATCCGTAATTTTATTTGCTCGCCACCGTACCCATTCCTCATCCTTTGGGTCAGTGGGGGGAGATTTACCTTGGTGTTCTTTTTTGTACAATTCTACTGTGAAGTCATCGTAACCAAAGGTCACTGGCAAGCCAAAGTGGTCATCGAATTGGATCCCATCAACATCAT
>NZ_JAAHHE010000318.1:0-6889 GCF_010692525.1 Moorena sp. SIO3B2 | reverse complement strand
ACCGAAGCGAATTTCGGGATTAATACTAATATGTTCTGTACTTACTTGTGTCCTACTCATTTTTTGATTAGATATCCTTTTAATTCAATTATAGCAGTTTTCAATTAGGTGTTGTACAAAGTGCGATCGCTTTTGTAGGGTGGGCAAATGGACATAATTCCTAATCAAATTGTCAAACTCTCAGAATTTGCCCACCCTACCACTAATAGGTGGGCAAATGGACATGATTCTTTATCAAATTGTCAAACTTTAAGAATTTGCCCACCCTACCACTAATAGGGTACGCCCTACGCAACAGCAAATTCCGTATCTTTCCTGCGTTCAGGTGACTTAAAACCCAAAACAATTTGCTCTTTTGGGACACCAGCTTCAACGAATTCGTTAGCCACTCCAACTTCTGTGCCATCTCGTTGAATCCAGATTTTTCCATCGATAATATCAACATGAATTAAACAACCATGCTCATAGTGCTTATTCTGACGGCCTAAAATCATCAGCAGGTAGCGATCGGATTCCGGATCAAAGACCGTCTCAAACTTAATATCTCCATGCTTATAGGGCACTTTTGTATGATTTGTGATAATTTCTCGAATTAGTTTGCGGTAATTAGTTAATCTATCCATCGGATAATAACCTCCCGATTGGGGTCAAAGACAATATAGCAATTCTTATTTGGGTGAGGTACAAATTCTTGGGTTTTAGGGAGCAGGGAGCAGGGAGCAGGGAGCAGGGAGCAGGGAGCAGGGAACTTCGGATCAGCTCTTGTAGGGTGGGCAAATGGACATGATTCGTAATCAAATTGTCAAACTCTCAGAATTTGCCCACCCTACCCCACTGAGTTATGGAAAGCTGACGGCACCTCAAGTAGCGTGAGCTTTTAGCTCACCGTTGACGGCTGAATGCTTATTTAGCAGGAGAACTAGATTTTGAAATTAAACCAACAGGAGGATATGAACCATGAACTCTATCAACTATGATACTCTCAGCTTAGAAGAACTAAGACAATATGTCTTGACCCATCGAGAAGATACCACCGCTTTTTATGCTTATATTGACCGTTCAAAAGCAGATGGACGAATGATTACTGTAGATTTAGAAGATAATAATTGGTAAGAAAATATCACCAAACAAATACAAAACGGTAACTGAATTAAAACACTAGTTATCGGAAAAACGGCGACCATTATTGTAGGGTGGGCAAATTAGCCATGATTTCTCATCAAACCGACAACCGCTTGAATTTTGCCCACCCTACCTATTCTTGTCGGGTGGGCAAATAGCTTTTTAAAGTAAGCATATGCGCTACGCGCACGCTGCGCGAACAGCTAAAGGCCGTTGGCCACGCTTTCGGCAAAGCCGACGCTTCGCGAACGCGAACAGCCGTCAGCCGTCAGCTTTTATTCAAAAGCTGATAGCACCTCAAGTAGCGTGGCCTACGGCCAATGGCTGATAGCTGATCGCTGATAACTGTTCGCGTAGCGTGCGCGTAGCGCATTAGCTGACGGCTGATAACTAAATGCTTACACCAAATTTTATTTTGGTTCATATGAATATTTATTACTTTATTTGAGATTGGCTTGTTAATAAAGTTTACATCCGCCCTCCTGATCAATGATATAGAATTTAGTTATGAATACAAACAAGAAAATTATACATCATATTTTTCGTGATGGCGTTAGTCAGCGCGGACGCTTGCTAAGGGAACTCGAACCAGATTATGTTTCCGTAGATGAGCGCGATGTTTCTGATTTACTCACCTTCGTACAAGAGTATGCCACAAAACTAAACTATTACGATGAGTCCAATCGGATAAATGGGGATTGGTCGAGTTTCTTTGGGGGAGATGTTGAGCAAATGCTTGCTTACATTAAGAACCCGGAAAGTTTTGCCGACGATCCATCGACACAAAGGCAATTAGCTCAACCTCATCTAGTTTTGTTGTTCACGTTTTTACAATTATTACGCTATCCTCAGCAACAGTTCAAGGCACTGACCCAAAGATATCTCGATTTTTATTATAAAGAGGTACTGCAGTTAAGGACAAAAGAGGAAGTTCCAGACAAAGTTAATGTAATTTTTGAGCTGGGGCAAGGAGAAGAAGCCCATCTTATTAACAAGGGTACTTTGCTCAGTGCTGGACAAGATAGTCAAGGGGTTAATATTAACTATGCCACCGATGAAGATATAGTTGTTAATCAAGCTCAAGTAGCCAGCATCAAAACGTTATTTATAGAAAAAAATTCTATTGGTTTAGAAGAAATTCATAATCAAGATAATAAGAGCGATCAAAGTTTTGAAAATATGCTGCGCTGGGCAGTTGGCAGACCCAACCAAGGAGACCAACTTCCTGATTTTGGTGAAGAAACTGTTGATATTGATTATCTCAAAGACAATATTTATCAAGCGATTCAAGATAATCAACCAACAGATGATAACATAACCTCTTATATTACAGAACAATTATTTTTCCTCAATACGGAAGATTTTAAGTATTGCTTTGATATCCATGATAGGCAAATAAATAAGGCCCAAGCAGATAAAGAAGAACCTACAGAATTAGAATGGAACGAAGTTTATAAAATACTAGAAAAAGCTTACAGAAAAAAAATTACCATGGGGAGGCGTAATGCCTTAAAAGAAAAGCGAGAACAAGAAGAGCGAGAACAATTGGCTTTCAAGAGCATGATGGAATTGGCTCTTGGGTCACCTAATCCTGGCGATCCTTTGCCGAAAATGCCTAATGGTTATACAACTCTCCAAGAGATATTTGCTCATCTTGACCAAGAGCTAGTTATTAGATATGTCAAAAAAGAACTTTATCTGAGTGTGGCAGATTTCCGGAAGATTATGGAAATCCAAGCTACTACAGAAAATCCTGATTGGGAAGAAGTCTATCGCCTCGTTGAGAAAGCCCAAACCAAGAAAAGAAACTTTACTTACCCTCCTATTGGAAAAACCGAAATTAAAAATATCCATGGAAGTTCACTAGTTGACGCCGAAGAGGTACAAGCAACTAAAGCACAACGTTTTAATACTTTTGGCAACATTACTCAAACCTCACAAAATTCCATCGGTTTTGCCGTTACTTCTCCCGTCTTGTTGTTACAAGAAGGAACATGTAATATTACCCTTACCTTCACCGGTGAAGAAAGGACTTTGAATCGGGATAAGTTCCAGGCAATACTAAGTAGTGAAAATGGCCCTTTTGAAATTTACTTGAGTAGTGAAGCGCAATGGATACAACCGGAATCCTTTGAATATGAAATTGGCGTTTTTATTGTAGAAGATCCACTAGTATCTTATAGCAGTACAGAACTATCTCTGAGTTCCACTGCTTCGGACAACGATAACTTTACAAGTGTTTATTTTATTGAAGGCTCTGAACATACCTTTTCTGCTAGCAACGTGAAGCAACTTCTGGTTTGGAATGACGGTAAGATATTCCAGATTACAGGATTAGTTAATAATAATGAAGCTAATATACAGCAAATTGGTATCGGTAATTTCCCTCAAGATGCTGTTAGTACTGACAAGATTAACCTCTATCGTTCTTCTGCTATTTACCTTAACAGTTTACAGTTTCAGTTAAAACTCGATTCTACCCTACCAGCTATCTTGCCACCAAAACCAGATGAGTCAACTTTTTTCATCGCAACTTCCTATCCGATTGTAAAAATTCTGTTGAAAGAAATATCACCATCAGAAAATACCCAGGAAACACTTATCTATTACGATCAATTCAAATCAGTATCCTTAGAAAAAGTCAATATACAAGTTAAAGTAGAAAATATTCAAGATGTCCAACTGCGGAACGATAACTTAGTACTAAATCCCAAAACTCCTTTTAAACCCTTTGGCAATAATCCTAAAGTAGGTTCGGGTTTTTACTTCGCCAATCGAGAAATTAGCACCAAAAAGTTAGATAGTATTGCCATCAAGATGGAATGGATGGGACTTCCTCAAGACTTTGCTACCCATTATCAGGCATACAATAGCACCAAGATAATTCCGGAGGCAATTACTAATAACAGCTTTCAAGCCAGTTTGAAACTTCTCAATAACAGAAGCTGGGTGGATATTGAAGGTCCCAAATCCATCTTTACCCAAGAAGACAATACTTTAAGTAATCCAATTCACCTCAATTATCAAATTCCAGGCTATTCTTTGGATACTTATTCCTATGAAACCGATACAGACGATCCTTTTGAACAAAACAGGTATTTTCAACTGGAATTAGAAAGCCCAGATTTTGCCCATGATTTACATCCAGTAGTATCAACTAAGGTGGCTTTGTCAACGGATACAGACTTTGTTAAAGATAACGAAGGAAATGATACATCAACAAAAATCAAATCCCTGCCAGTTTATCTCCCTTACACCCCGGAAGTGAAAGCCATCTCCCTCGACTATACCGCCTCAGTAGAGATTGACTTGCAAGCCTCCCAAAGCGAGCAGGAACCTAGTAAAATATTCCAACTTAATCCCTTTGGCTATGCGGATATCCAAACTCTCAATCAAGACAACCAATATTATCTCCTACCGAACTATCAAGAAGAAGGCACTTTATACATCGGTATCCGCAATCTGCAACCACCCCAAAACATTTCCATCCTCTTCCAAATGATACCGGGCAGTGGTAATGGGGAACTAACTCCACCACAGATTCACTGGAGTTACTTGAGTGGTAATGCTTGGCGAGAATTTAAAGACACAGAGATGCTTTCCGATAGTACCAACGGGTTAGTCGATTCGGGGATTATCCGCTTGAGTATCCCTGAGGGAGCCACCAGTCAGCATAACTTGTTACCCAGTGGTTTACATTGGCTACGAGCTACCGTCACCGAAAATGCTGCTGCAATTCCTGATACTCTCGACATCAAAACCCAAGCAGTCAGGGCGACCTTTGTGAATCAGGGGAATGCAGCCGACCATTTAAGTAAACCCCTCGCAGCTAATTCTATTCAAGGATTTGTCACACGAGAACCCGCCATCAACACAGTACAACAGCCCTATAGTTCCTTTGGAGGTAAACCAAAAGAAGACAATCGCGCCTTCACCATGCGGGTGAGTGAAAGACTGCGCCATAAACAGAGGGCTATAACCGCCTGGGATTACGAACGCCTGGTACTGGAACATTTCCCCCAAATCTATAAGGTGAAATGTATCACCTCTGCTGCTGGCAACCACAATCCTGGTGATGCCAAGGTGACAGTGGTGGTAATTCCCGACATCTCTAATACTGCGCCTTTCTTTCCCCTGGAACCCAAAGCACCTTCCTACTTACTAAAGGAAATCCAGGCATACCTGCAAAACTATACCTCACCATTTGTGCAAATCGTGGTGAAAAATCCCCGCTACAAACCCATTCAATACAAAGTGGGTATCCGTTTTCTCGCTGGATATGACCAGGGGGACTATCTGAATCAACTCAATGAAGATATTAAATGCTTTTTGTCCCCGTGGGCTTATGAAGAACAAGCAGATATTACCTTTGGTAGTTCAATCCATAATTCCTCAGTGATCCATTTTATTGAGAAAAGACATTATGTAGATGATGTTGGCTATCTCAAATTAATTGAGCAAGTCCCCATCAAAGCTGGTTCTCAAGGTAAGTCAGATACCGATTATCCGGTGAATCCGTATAATCTCGCCCAAGTGCAACACCCGGATTCAATTTTGGTTTCTGCCCCTCAACATATTATCTGCCTGATGGGCACAGAAAATTCTTATGATGAAGAGGATTTTGAGGGGATTGATTATATGAGTATTGTTAATGATTTTGAAGTTAGTTAAAAGGAGTTAAAGAGCATGGCTCAAAAGAAGAGAAGTCAACTAAAAGAATTATTCAAGACAGGTAAAAAGCCTTCTCAACAGGATTTTGCCGACTTTATTGATTCCACCCTCAATATAAAAGATGATGGCATAGAAAACCCGGCTGGGGCAGATACTCCCCTCAAGATTACCGCCCCCATCAAGATTACCGCCCAAGGTACGGATGAGAAACTGTTGGATTTTTATGCGGGTGACACGAACACTTGGAGTATTAATCAAAAATTAGGAAATAAGCCAGCTTTAAATATCTCTAATTCTTCTGGAGATAGTAAGCTTTTTATTGACAGCAGTAACGGGAATGTGGGACTGAGTATCGATGATCCGCCGAAGGCGAAACTCCATATTCGCCAGACGGGTAATGAAGATGCTTTACGGATTGATGATGAATCAAAGAATACTACTCCTTTCTTTATTAAGAAAGATGGCAATGTGGGGATTGGAACGGATAGTCCAGATGCAAAGCTGGAAATTAAAGGAGATGAACCTGTACTGAAGATTTGGGGTCAAGATAATGCAACCATTCAATTGGGAGAATCGACCGCAGCAAACGGGGGTTTTGACCTTAAGTACATTGGCAGTTCAGAAAAAAAATTATATATAGAAAGCTATAGCGAATGCATTTCAAAAGTAAAACAACATTTAACCATTGTAAGTGAATCAGGCAATGTGGGTATTGGGACGACCTGTCCAGATGCCAAACTAGAAGTTAACGGAAATTTAAAGCTAGAGTACGGAGTAGCGGTGAATGCATTTTCTTGTGATGGTACTCTCAAAGGTTGTAGCGATCTGGCCATACCAACGGAAAAAGCAATTAAAACCTATGCCGATACTAAAGCACTTCTCAATGGTTCTCCGAGTGAGGATTTTTCAGCAAACAACCTAACTGTAAATGGAGTAATAAAACCAAGTGCGGGTAATAGAGAAAACAATGGTATTTTCTTTACTAAAGAACCGGGTTATGGTAGTAAAGATGCTGCCTGGATCAGGTATTACCGTTGTGGAAATTCAGGAGAAAATACGACACTGGAGATTGGAACATCTAATGATTGTGACGATC
>NZ_JAAHHE010000317.1:4100-6928 GCF_010692525.1 Moorena sp. SIO3B2 | reverse complement strand
GATTTGTTGAAAAAGGTACTCAATTCTGAGCATAACTGGCTTAACCAAGTAGAAGCTGAGTTTGTGCGGCGTAGCGTCCGGCGAAAAAACTTTAATACTCGTCGGAATTGGGGTGTTGCGATCGCAGTCATGCTGGGGTTAGGGACAGGTTTAGTATTCTCCTTAATTGGTCAGAAAGATGCCCTGATCGGTCAAATTCAGGCTTCTCAGCAAGCCGCCGAAGCCAACTTAGAATCAGGTCAAGATTTAGAAGCTTTGCTTGCCAGTTTACGGGCAGCAAAATCTCTTCAAGATTGGCCGGGATACTTATCCTTATTCAAGCCAGACAGTAAGCTTCAACCTCAAGTGTTACAAACTTTGCGAAAGGTATTCTATTTAACTAGAGAATATCAGCGCAGAGAAATGCCTCAAGGTTTTAAGAAGATGTTTTTTAAGCCTGATGGTACCTTAATGATTGCTACAGCAGAGGATGGTACTGTCCGCTTACAAGACTTCAAAGGCACACCACTACCCAAAGTATTTTCAGGACATGAGGGTCAAGTAGAACTTGATGTTAGTCCGGATAGTCGCTTATTAGCAACAACTGACCAGCAAGGGACTTTTCGCCTGTGGAACTTAGAAGGAAAACAGGAAGAGCCACGTCAGCTTACAGACTGTATTTCAGGGTTTACAGATACTGATGTAGGTCTATTTCCTACTGGTTTCGGTGTATCTGACAGAGGGATAAGTTTCAGTCCTGATAGCAAGAAGCTTCTAGCCTATTTACAAAGGGTAACGAAGAAGGGCAATTCCAGTACTATCTGCCTGTGGGAAACGGGAGATAAACCGAAGCTATTGAAACAAGAAGTCAATTTCCATAGTATTAGCTTTAACTCCAAGAACCAGCTAGTAGTAGCTAACCAATTTGGCAATACCCTCAGCTTGTCGGACTACAGGAGTGGTAATCAGTTGGCAGAGTTTAAAAATTTTCATCAGATACTATCGGGAAATCTGGTTTTTAGTCCTATTAGTCCTAATGGTGAATACTTAGCAGGATGGTTTGGACCAGATGAAAGAATTGCTTACTTTGGTAGTTTAAATAGCGAAGATTGGAATGAGTTTAAACCCATAAGGAGAGCTGGCAGTATCATTTTTGATACCGAAGGTCGTCTGATTATTGGGCAAGAGGGTGAGGGTATTATTAGTGTTTATGATGAGCCATATAAGAGTTATGACTCTTTGTCAGACGCCTTGGAATTTGAACTGAAAGGGCATCAAGGTGGTATTCGTGAGGTTATTTCTAGCTCGTCTAAGGGCAGACAACTTGCTAGTTTAGGTGATGACAATACTCTGGTCTGGTGGAAACTAGATCAGAAGCCATTAGAGGAGTTAGAGCTAATTCCGAACTTAGAAAGTATCAGCATCAGCCCCGATGGTAAGCAACTAGCTGTTGTCGGAAGTGATGACACTATTCGTCTGTTGGATTTGAAGGGTAAGGAGTTGAAGCGATTTCCCGATCTTAAAACAACAATAAGGCAAATCAGTTTTAGCCCTGATGGTACACAATTGGCTGGAGTTGGTAAAGATAATAGGATTCGCTTATTGGATTTGAATGGCAATGAGTTGTATAAATCTTCTAAAAAATTTAATAAAACAATTACCCAGCTTATTTTTAGCAATAATGGTGAAGATTTAATTGTTATTGAGGAGTTTGATGACTATAATCAAACTCTCCATCGGTTGAATTTGAACAATAAAAGCTGGGAAAAAAAATCTGAGCTATTCTTGGGTGAAATCGCTTTTAGCTCCGATGGCAAGCTGTTAGTGGCGCAGAATGCTTTCGAGGATCACTATGTAGAGAGAGGTAATATCTTTTTAAAAGAATTGGAGTCTGGTAAGGAATTAGTTAAGTTTAAGGGTGCTAATCTCAGCTTTGATAGTATCGGTTTTAGTACCCAGGGTCGCTTAGTCGTTAGTGCCGAGCGGCCTTATTTGGAGTATAATGGTTCTAATACGGAAGAAAAGGATTATACCTATGTATGGGATATGTCAGGAAAATTATTGACTGCTTTTAAAGATGGGCATCAAAGTAACGTTAATCAAAGTAGAGTCAAAAAAAGTAGAGTCAAAAGTATAAGTCTTAGTGCTGATGGCAGTTTATTAGCCACTCTTGACATATCCGGAACTGCCAAGTTATGGCGTATAGGAGGATTAAATGAACTAATAGTAAAGGGTTGTGATTGGGTGCGAGACTATCTTAGTAACCCCAATGTTGATGAGAGCGATCGCAATCTCTGCAAAAATGTACCCCCTCTTTAATCATTTGGCGTATATAGGGTTTATAAATGAGATGAAACAGCCCTACCCTTATTAAGGGGGACCAACGGGGGATCTCAATCAGGCATTAACAAAACTGAAATGCGACATTGGAAAGTATTATCCCGATTTATTCTGTTCATCCTCTCAGCAGTGATCGTACTGCTGAGTTCTGCCCTACCCAATAGTCTTCTTGCCTCCCAAGCTGCTAGTCCTCTTGCCCAAGTACGCATCAAGACCGAAACCGTAGTAGGTCAGCAGGATTTTTTCCGAGTTGGCAAATCCCACAAAGGTCGTTGGTGGTTCATTGACCCCGATGGCAAACCCTTCCTTTACCGGGGTGTCACCTCCGTCAACTTTGGCTATCCTGCTCCCTATGTTCCGGTTGTCGAGAATAAATATGGTCAAGACCCGGCTGCATTTCGGGAAGCTACCTTTGAGCGGCTGCGGAGCTGGAATTTTAATGCCCTAGGAGCATGGACACCACCTCAATTGTGGGATCAGGGTATGCCCTACACGGTTATACTAAATTT
>NZ_JAAHHE010000317.1:0-3502 GCF_010692525.1 Moorena sp. SIO3B2 | reverse complement strand
GTATCTGCTAACAATTATCGCTACAACATGTATGAGCGGATAGACCTATACTACCAAGCTACAAAATTGCCAGTGCTCAACAGTGAGTTTAGTTGGGGACACACCAGGTTTACTCAACGAGCCTTACCCGATGAACCAGAAGACGGCTTTTCCGAAAGGTCACGGATGATGCGTAATGGCGCTAAGTCCTTAGCCAGGGCTTTGACTCATCCCGCTTTTGTTGGTTATACCTGGTATCGTTGGGTAGATTTGCCCGGTCATACACCCCCGATTAGTTTTGGTCTAGTCACTATTAAGGATGATCCCAATCTCTCCCATACAACCTTACTGAAGCGATTGAATGCTAGAGCGGATGCGATCGCAACTACTGGTTTAGGCCGGTAACTAGACCTGTTGCAAATCCCTATATCTTTGGCAGTAAAGGTAAATCCATAACGTTTAACGTAAGCATTCAGCCGTCAGCCGTCAGCCGTCAGCCGTCAGCTTTGTGGCACAGGCTTCTAGTTTGTGCCACAGCCTTCGACGCTGTGACATAACTCAGCATTATTCGAATGCTGACCTGTTTGATTCAAAAGCCCCTCAAGTAGCACCATCCGTAGCGCATTAGCTGATAGCTGATAACTTATAGCTGATAGCTGATAGCTGATAGCTGATAGCTGATAACTTATAGCTGATAACTTATAGCTGATAGCTGATAGCTGATAGCTGACTGCTTAACTACTTACTTGCTGTAATAAAAACAAAACGGTCAGGAAATTCAAGGATAGACTGTTGAGCATATTTTTCTGATATTTCTGCTAAACCTTCCTCTAACTGTTGATCATCAAAGAATGACAGTAATGACATATAGCGATTTTCTACCATTTTCAAGTATTGCTCTTTAGGAATTGACTGAATATATTCAACAAAATCAACTGAGACCTTGAAGCCGACTTTATCAAGTAAACTAGTGAGGTCGTTATAGTTAGGTTGCCCTCTTTCATATCGATCTAAAGCTTCCTTGAATAAAGGATAATCAATAGTTGGAGGCAGAAGGATCAGCAAAAACATTCCTCCACTATTTAGCCTTTGGAACAAACTACTAAATAGTAATTCTTTATTATCTATATGATGAATTGCTTCCTTCATATAGACCTTATTATAACCTGAAGTTTCAGATACAAAAGTAATCGCATCTACTGCCCTAATTTGGTATTGGGGGCTTAAGGGAATTTGTGATAGCATCTCTTCAGAAGGATCGACGCAGATAATCGGATTATCTAACTGTATTTCCTTAGGAATTGCTTGGGTAAAAAGTCCTGTCCCGCAGCCTAAATCCACAAGACTATCTGTTGAGGTCAAGCGTAAATATTCACTAATTTTTAACCCCATAAATCTAATGTAGTCTTCTGAGTAACTCCACAAATCATCATAGATACTCCCGATTCTTTTATAGTGTTTTTGATTTGAGCTACTCATGGCTTTAATTCCTATTGTTCTTTATGATTATCAATATAGCGGTTTTCAATTGGTGAAGTACAAACTTCTGGGTTTTAGGGAACAGGGAACAGGAAAAAAATCCTGTAGAATAGGCATCTTGCCTGTTCGGCGATGTTTTGGGGCGGGCAGGATGCCCACTCTACCGGTGGAATAGGCATCTTGCCTGTTCGGCGATGTTTTGGGGCGGGCAGGATGCCCACTCTACCGGTGGAATAGGCATCTTGCCTGTTCGGCGATGTTTTGGGGCGGGCAGGATGCCCACTCTACTCCTATTGATTGAAAGATTCAGCAACGCCCGAAGTCTAGTTAATCAACGGCAAACTCTGTGTATTGGCGCATGTTGGGGGAGTGGAAGCCAAGGACAATATCCTCAGCTGGAACACCGAGTTCAAGCAATTGGGTAGCAATTCCAATTTCGGTGCCATCATGCTCAATCCAGATTTTACCAAAAATAATGGGTCTAAAGCCCCGTCCTTCGTTCGACGGCTTTCTTTTTCAGCTAAAACTTGACAGTTTTCACAGAGCGTGTTAGGATGAATATCTAAGCAATAAACTAAAAACGTAGATAAATACTATCTAAAAATAAGTAGGCAACGTAAAAAATATGTATCAGATACATATTGCGTAATTTGGTCTAACGACTTAAGCGATGCAGAGGTGCGACCCGTGGCGAATTTAATTCGCCAACGGAAAGCGCACCTAAGCGGTCTTGGGGGTTTCCCCCATGAGCGACTGCATCAAGACAACGTCTATGAAAAAAATTAGATTAAAAAAGTATCTATCTATAATATAAAAAAAAGGTACGGTGGGGCACACCGAAACCTAGGTCATAGACCAAATACGCTTGGGTCGAGGAGACCTCTATTTTGCCTGGCTCCGGCCTGGTTAAACAAGTCACCTCGTTGTTCGCGTAGCGTGGCCTACGGCCAAGCAAGAATCCCCGTCCTTCCAGGGCGGGGAGTGTCAACATTTTTGATATCTAAGTGGAGGCTACATCCGTGGGTGCGACGGTTATCCTTCCAGCCAGTGTGCAGCAACAGATAATGATCTCGTTCTGTGTCCAAAACCGCCTGGGCTTCGATTTATGGGAAGGTGGGCTTACGATTGGCTCGTTCTAGCAGTAATTCCTGAATCCACTGACGATATTGTTCTACAGATTCTTCTACACCCATTGCCGAATAACCTCGTGAGTTTGGTCATAGATAAGTAAGTTGATTTGAGTCTTATCAATTACTGATCGTACAAAGCGTCGCTGGAAGAAAGATTGGTAAATTGTTTCAGGAATAGCAAGGTAAAGATTACGTTGAGAATCAACTTCATTTAGGGCAAATTGATAGTTGATGCATTGCCCAAGGGCAGTATGAAAATCGGAGACAAGGGATCGACCAATAAAGCTTTTGATTTCCACAGCAATTTTTTCTCCTGCTCGTTCCGCAGCGATTAGCTCTTCAGCAAGATCAATTTCAAAATCCACTTCTCCAACACTCAACTGATAAGGATCGGCAGTAATTACCCAGTTCTCTTTTTCTAGGGCAGTTCTCACTGCATTGTGGAAACGATCCTTTGCCATGAGATTTTAAAAGAAATAGGAACCTTTTCTGGTAAGATTATATGCTAGATCGAATGTATTGATCATGCGATCGCACCAGCAAACCTTACTTTTAAATAGTTCACCGGTCTAGTGGTATATCCTCATACAGGAGGCTAGATAATGGCATTTGAGTTATTTTCACGGGTGGCCCTGGGGGAAGATTTTCCCAAGCATAAGTTGCAGCAAGGGGATATTGCAACGATTGTCGATCACCATCCAGTAGAAGACGCAGAGGATGGTTATAGTCTGGAAGTTTTCAATGGGATCGGGGAAACGATCGCCGTTTTAGTGGTTTCCGAGTCACAAATTGAGCCATTAATGAAAAATGAGGTTCTGCATATCCGAATATTAGATGAAGCGGTTTGAAGCTACAACCGATCAATCTCATCAACGCTCAACCCCGTATATTGGGCAATATCCTTCAGGGGTAAC
>NZ_JAAHHE010000316.1:0-6933 GCF_010692525.1 Moorena sp. SIO3B2 | reverse complement strand
GGTACGGGGCTTCACTCAACTGGCGGTGGAGTTGGTTGCCCTTGATCAGTGGATCGAGTCTGACCAGAGAATTTTGTATGGCATTGTTACCACCGGAGAAGACTGGCGTTTCGGTACTTTTAATCGCCTTGAACGTTCCATACAACAAGACCCCAAGCGCTACATCGTCCCAGAAGAGTTAACCCAGTTGCTGGAAATTTTAGTCGGGATTATGACTTGAAACCATAGCTGAATGCTTACTATGAAATGCACCCCCTAAGAATTACGTTTTATGGTAACTTAATAAATCCGGCTTGTACAAAATGTTGATCAAATGTTAAAGCAACATTAATTTTTAGCTTGTTCATCACCACAAAAGATAGGCAATCTGTTAACGAATAGGATTTATCTTGATATTTCTGAAAATAGTCCCATCCTTCTAAAAAAAGAACTTCATTAACCTGAATCAAATCTACTACAGAGCTGGTTAGTAAACGTTTTCCTATCTCCACCGCTTTACTATGAAGATAACGACTATTTAAGAAGGTTACCACTTCATCAAAAACATAAGACGTTGTAACTAATTTTAAAGTCTTTCTGTCTAAACTTTGCCAATGATTTAACGTGATTTGGTGATTTTGGTCATCAGCCAATTCTAAAGCTATAAGATAGCTTGTGTCTAAAAACAAGCAATTCATTATTAATAGTTATATAAATACTGATCAATAGATGTAGAAGCATCACTGACTCCACCCACAACTGGATTATCTCCGAGTCCCCAAATGGGATCATCTACATCATTGTTATTTTCTGGTAGCTGTTGATTTTGTTGCTGTAATTGTTTAAGTTTAACAATTTCATGATGTAAGGCTAACACAACTAATTCCTCAAGATTATTGACTAGTCCTGTTTGAATTAGTTCTTCTGTAGTTTTCAGCAAATCTATTGGTAAATTTAATGTGATTTGATTGACGTTTTCCATGGATAGTATTGTTTTGATGAGATGAGAGGCTTACTTATGATTAATTTAGGTTATATATAGTCTAGCTTAGTTAGCAAAACTAAACTTGCCCATGATTAAGCTAACATTAGCTTAGCGCAATTCTTCCCCATGGCACAGGCATCAACTGAATCCTAACACCCATTCGCTCCACACCCACTAAAGCTAATCATAAATCCTCTATCCTTGATTCCCGATTCCCGATTCCCGATTCCCGTTCCCCTCCTGGGAGGGGTTAGGGGTGGGTTCCGATTCCCGATTCCCGTTCCCCTCCTGGGAGGGGTTAGGGGTGGGTTCCGATTCCCGATTCCCTACTCCCTATTCCCTACTTCCACCATCGACTAACATCATCAACCGCTGCCACCGTTTCTCTTAGGGCTTCAATACCCCCAAAGTGGATGATTAAAGGAGCTAATTCAGGAAGAGCTTTAAGAAAATTGGGACGGGTTAGACTAGCTAAACTATCAAGAATTTGTTGCCAAAAAGGAAAATCAACTGACGAAGGAGTTAAGGTCTTAATTAAGTCCTGTAAGACATGGGCTCGGGAGGATTCATCCCCAATCGCTCTGGCGCAATCTAAGGCTTTTGGTAACACTTGAGGTAAGTGGGGGGCTAAGCTGATTAAGGCTAATGCTTGCTGGGATTCATCCCCAAGGGCTCTGGCGCAGTCTAAGGCTTCTGGTAACACTTGAGGTAAGTGGGGGGCTAAGCCGAGTAAGGCTTTTGCTCGGGAGGATTCATGCCCAATGGCTCTGGCGCAATCTAAGGCTTCTGGTAACACTTGTGGGAAGTGGGGGGCTAAGGCGATTAAGGCATCGGCTCGGGAGAATTCAGACCGAAGGGCTCTGGCACAATCTAAGGCTTCTGGTAACACTTGTGGGAAGTGGGGGGCTAAGTCCTTTAAGACATGGACTCGGGAGAATTCATCCCCAATCGCTCTGGCAGCATCTAAGGCTTCTGGTAACACTTGTGGGAAGTAGGGGGCTAAGTCCTTTAAGGCATCGGCTCGGGAGAATTCAGACCGAAGGGCTCTGGCGGCCTCTAAGGCTTCTGGTAACACTTGAGGTAAGAGGAGGGCTAAGCCGAGTAAGACTTTTGCTCGGTGGAATTCATCCTCAAGAGCTCTGGCGACATCTAAGGCTTTTGGTAATAACCCTTGGGGTAAGTGGGGGGCTAAGCGGAGTAAGGCATTAGCTCGGTGGGATTCATCCCCAATCGCTATGGCGCAATCTAAGGCTTCTGGTAACACTTGGGGTAAGTGGGGGGCTAAGCCGATTAAGGCATTAGCTCGGTGGGATTCATCCCCAATCGCTATGGCGCAATCTAAGGCTTCTGGTAACACTTGTGGGAAGTAGGAGGCTAAGCCGATTAAGGCATTAGCTCGGTGGGATTCATCCTCAATCGCTATGGCGCAATCTAAGGCTTCTGGTAACACTTGTGGGAAGTGGGGGGCTAAGCCGATTAAGGCATTAGCTCGGTGGGATTCATCCCAAATCCCTCTGGCGCAATCTAAGGCTTCTGGTAACACTTGAGGTAAGTGGGGGGCTAAGCCGACTAAGGCATCGGCTCGGTGGGATTCATCCCCAATCGCTATGGCGCAATCTAAGGCTTGGGGTAACAACGTTTCGGGTAAGTGGGTGGCTAAGCCGATTAAGGCTCTGGCTCGGTCTTTTTCATCCCCAATCGCTATGGCGCGATCTAAGGCTTTTGGTAACAAGGTTTCGGGTAAGTGGGGGGCTAAGCTGATTAAGACATAGGATCGGTCGTATTCATTCTGAATGGCTATGGCGCAATCTAAGGCTTGGTGTAACACTTGGGGTAAGAGGGGGACTAAGGCGATTAAGGCATTAGCTCTTTCGTATTCATACCGAATGGCTATGGCGCAATCTAAGGCTTCTGGTAACACTTCGGGAAAGTGGGGGGCTAAGGCCACTAAGGCTATGACTCGGTGGTATTCATGGGAAATCCCTCTGGCGCAATCTAAAGCTTCCGGTAACAGATCGGGTAAGTGGGGGGCTAAGCCGACTAATAAAGCTCGGGAGGATTCATGCCGAATGGCTCTGGCGTAATCTAAGGCTTGGTGTAACAAAACTTCCGTTAAGTAGGGTGCTAAGCCGATTAAGGCATCGACTCGGTGGTCTTCATCCCCAATCGCTATGGCGCAATCTAAGGCTTCTGGTAACACTTCGGGAAAGTGGGGGGCTAAGCCGATTAAGGCTCTGGCTCGGTCTTTTTCATACCCAATCCCTCTGACGCAATCTAAGGCTTGGGGTAACAACGTTTCGGGTAAGTAGGGGGCTAAGCCGATTAAGGCATCGGCTCGTTTGTATTTATACCGAATGGCTCTGGCGCAATCTAAGGCTTGGGGTAACAACACATCGGGTAAGTGGGGGGCTAAGGCGACTAAGGCATAGGCTCGGTATTCTTCATCCGAAATCCCTCTGGCGCAATCTAAGGCTTCTGGTAACACTTCCGGTAATTGGGGGGCTAAGGCCATTAAGGCATCGGCTCGGAAGTATTCATACTTAATCCCTCTGGCGCAATCTAAGGCTTCTGGTAATAAAGAAGCCGGAAGATACTTACTAATTGCCTTCAAACCCTCTACTTGACTACTAGAATTTTTGCTCTGTCGCACATAAGCTAGTCCCTGGGCTGGCGTCCAGATTTTTTTCTCCAGTAATGCTGCCATTAACCCTGGAGGAATCTTTCCAGCCAAGCTGTTGAGGGATGTGGTAATCAGAGCATACCGACACTGTAGACTAATCGATTCTGTAGGATTTTCTGTAAAATTATCTGCTGCTATTGCCCAAGCTCTCGATACATCCTTGATAAAATTAGCAGTGTTTCCCTGTCTATCACACTGCCAATACCAACCGTTATCTCCTGCTGGAGTTTCTTCTTTCAGGAGTTGATGAATTTGATCTATCTTTTCAGCTTTCTCTAGGTGCCAGGTTAAGTGGCTATAGATATAACCATCATCGGGCAATGTATGCCATAATCCCTTTTCGGTCTTAGTTTGATAACGTTCTAATAATTGCTGATGGGCTTCTGTAATTGATAATCCTAGCTCTGGTTGCAGCAGATTACGGGCTAAATCATGTAACAGGTCATGGAGGCGATAGTTAGTTTTTTGGGTACTAGAGACTCCTGGTAGTAATAACGCTTTTTGTCGTAAGTATCGTAAAGTCTTTTTAGCTTGAAATGAATTACATTTCCATAACGTTGTGGCCATGGTTTCAGTAATAGTGACATCCTCCGGCAGTACCCCTAACCAAGCAAATTGTTTCAATCTCTCGGCAGATAATCGCTTTAAACTGAGATTAAACGAAGCGACTAGACTGTAGTTTTTGCGCTTAGCGTCACTTGGTTCTTCTTCTGCTTCCCATCGATCCAAGGCTTCTAAACTAGCAATTTCTGCTTGTAACTCATCCAGTAACTCTTCCCAACAGAATCCATCCCTAACTTGGGCAGCAGCTAATTCTAAGGCTAGGGGTAAGTAGCCGACGGTTTTGGCTAAGGTTTTAGCATAGTCGAGTTCTTGATTAGTTAACTCATTGTTGAAACAAGACGTTAATAACTCCAAGGATTGATTTAGAGTCATCACATCTAAATCATAGCGAATCGCACCTTTAACCGGAGCTTCTCTGGTAGTGACTAAAACCCGACAGCCATCTCCAGCTACTCGAAACGGTTCAACATGGTCAGGATGCCAAACATCATCCACGACTAGCAAGGCTTTTTTATCAGATAATAACGTTCTTAATTGTAAAGAAGCGCTATCAATATTAATCGGTTTAAAATCATAATCTCCTAATTGCTGTATCCACGTACTTAGAAACGATAAGATATCAGGTTGCTGACCTAAAGTAGCCCAAAAAATCCCATCGGGAAAATGGGATTGAACCTCTGGATCATGGGCTAATGCTGCAGCTAACGTGGATTTACCAATGCCTCCTAAGCCATAGATGGCACTAACCACTAAAGTGCCAGCTCTAGCAGTTTCTTGGGATAACAGAATTTGTTTTAGTCGTTGGCTGACTTCCGGGCGTTCGACATAATACGAAGGTAGTGGGGGTGCTTGATTTTGTCGAGTTTGGTTAACCTGCCTCCCAGGCGACTCCACTCAAGTATTATAATTAATAGTTTGGTCGCCTTTAATAATATTTTGGCTTCCTCCAATATTAGTATTATCTTGATTAATACTCTTCCCTTGGACGAAGTTACCCTGGTTATCTACTTTCTCAATGTTGTAATTATCACGCTTAGCTTGGTGGGATTCCAAGGCTTTGTTAATGTCTTGAATAATTTCCTCTAAATTAGGCAAAGCTTCAGGATCAACAGTAGTCACCAAACGCTCCATACTTTGGGCAACTTGGGGATTTTGCTTCGCTGCCGCTTCTACTTCCAATACCACCTTGGCATAATCAAGTGCTTGCTCTGGAGCTTGCTCGATCGCAGTTACTGTCTCTGGAGACTGTTTTCTCAGGAATTCCAGAAACCTGCTAACTTTGTCCCAGAGAACTTGCCCGATATTTTCCCCAGTTTTTTCTAGGGCTTTAGTGGCCAGCACAGTACCAATAGCTAAACCTGCAGTTGTTAATGGTTCCATAGTTGAACGAGATTACTCACAGTTTTAGTATATAACTAAAGCAAAGGGAGCAGGGAGCAGGGAGTAGGGAATCGGGAATCGGGAATCGGGAGTGGGGGGATAGGGTTTGAGTTTTTTTTGATAACTGAGTAGTATCAAATTTAAATCGGCAAAATATTAGCTATTGATAAGATTTTGATACTCATCGTGTGTGCCAATCCAAATCCAGTAATAATCGTTACCTTTCTTGATTGCTAAAGCCCGGTAGTTAAGAGTGATACGTGCTGACCAAAGATTGTTGCCCACTTTCTTGAAGTGCAATGATGGATGAAATTGATTTTGCTGCCAAATTCGGTAAGCTTTTCGCGCTTGCTCCTTAACTGAGGTCGGAAGTAAGGCGTAAGTTTTCCAAAAATCAGCTTAGGTGCGCTTTCTGTTGGCGAATTAAATTCGCCACAGGTCGCACCTGTCGTAAAGGATTTCATTAAGCTCCTTAACTTGATTGGTAGCAATATCTGCTTCTGCTCTGGCAATCAGGCTGTCTAGCTTTCCTGATTTTAGATCAGATTCTAGCTGCTGGTCCCACTTATTGTCTAAATCATCTAAATAATGTTGTAAGCGGGCTGCCAGCTCTCGAATCTCGCTGTTCGGTAATTGTCGAATAGCCGTTTCGATTTCATCAAGAGTGAACATAACTAGTTTGTAAATGATAATTGATACTATGTTATAGCATTTTTAGTTTAAATGTAAACATAGGATTGATGTACAAAGGGAGCAGGAATAAGGGATAAGGGAGCAGGGACTTCGGAGCAGTAAACAAAAATCATCACAATTATTAATTTAGTATTGCTATAAAAAAACACACAATTAATTACAGAAAATTTACTACATAAATGAGTCAAATTTTTATTTGTAAATAAATGTAAATATTTTTAATTACCCCTTGCATTTTTTCCAGGAGTTATCTATACTATAGAAAGTTACGACCGATACTAATAACCGCGCTGGTAACAGCCTTTATCAAATCAGCGCGGTTTTCCTCCCACTCACATAGGAGTTACTTCCATGATGCCAAAAATATCACGATCATCAATCCTGGCTGGATGCATATTATTCAAAGGGCCGGTGGTGCGTTACGGGACGGGCTATCCCAACCCTGGCGACCGTGACAATCAGGGCGAGCCCGTCCCTAACACACCCTACTGGCGTGGCACAGCTAAAATAGTGCAATAGAAATAAGATAACTGAGGCGGAAAGTATGGGAAGAGGAAAACGAGACAAGGTGATTCTGAGTCGAGAACAGAGAAAAAGGCTGGAAGTCATAAGCAACAATGGATACGCCCCAGCCAAAAAAATACTTCATGCT
>NZ_JAAHHE010000315.1:0-7005 GCF_010692525.1 Moorena sp. SIO3B2 | reverse complement strand
ATAGCAGCAGTGGAGTTACGTTATTACAGCAGACAACACCCCTTGAGGATGGCTTTTTCTTTCCAGCGGAATGGCAGCCCCATGAATTCACGATCATGGTGTTTCCTCCAGCTCAGAATTGGAAAGGGTATGGTCTGAAGAAGGCAAGGCGGGAATGGGCAGCAGTGGCGAATGCTGTCAATGAGTTTGAACCCGTTTCGATGGTTGTTCATCCTCAAGACAAGGGTGTGGCTAAGGGCTTGTTGAGTTCAGATATCGAACTGATTGAATTTCCCGTAAACGATGGCTGGGCAAGGGATTCCGGTCCAATGTTTTTGGTGAACGGCAAGGGTTCACGTCGGGTAGCTGGGTTTACTTTCAACGGTTGGGGCGGTAAGTTTCCCCCCTATCAGGACGATGCTTTACTTAAGGCGCGATTATCTCACTATCTTGATACTACCATGTACTCATCCTCTCTAGTGGTGGAGGGGGGTGGTGTGACATTAGATGGTGAAGGCACTATTATCACCACTGAGGAATGTTTACTGAACCCTAATCGCAACCCCACCATGAGTAAGTCTCAAGTTGAGAGAGTGTTGAAGCACTATCTCGGGGCTGAAAGGGTGGTTTGGCTAGGTCGTGGTATCGTACCTGATCCGGTGACAGATGGACATGTGGATGGCATTTGCGCATTTGCCGCACCTGGATTGGTCTTACTCCATAGCACTGATGATAGGAATGATCCAAATTACAAGATTTGTCGGGATGCTAAGCATCGATTACAACAAAGTACTGATGCTCGTGGACGTAAGTTTGAGATTGTTGAGATTCCTCTTGGCTTAGATATTGCTCACATGAATTTTTACATTGCTAATGGTGCGGTAATCGTTCCGATTGCTGGTGACTCCAGCCAAGATGATGCTCCCCTTGCTATTCTGCGTGAGGTTTTCCCTGGGCGGAAGGTTGTTGGTGTAAATAGTCTGATTCTGGCTGAAGGTGGAGGAGGAATTCATTGTATTACCCAACAGGTACCTGTGGCTAATAGCTAAAATAATTTAAGCAAAATTTAACAAACAGTCTATGATTTTAGTACAGTTTTATATTATAAATTATTAGATAGTTTTCTTGATAATCTTCTCAAACTACAGGTTATTAACCTCAAAGCATTGAGTTTTATAAACTTTACAAACAGGGGGTTTTCACCATTATCCCATCAATTTATCTTGTGGTAGAATAAATTTGCTCAAAACACCTAAATCAAAAACAGAGAGGAAAACTATGACAAGTGGAAAAAGTCTCCAGCCGACCCCATATGGTAATAAGAGATATAACATTACTAAACCAATTGATTTTGAGGTAGCCATGAATTACGGCGGTACTTTAATGGCAATTGCTGGAGCGGATGGGGAATTGGCAGAAGCAGAATTACAGTGGTATATTGATGAACAGGAAATGTTGCTAGTCGAATCTGAAGAAAAAAAAGAATACATTGAAGCGCTCCGCCAATTCGATTGGAAAAATGCTAAAGTTGAGGAGCTATTGAGTAGTCTCAAGTATGACTTTCCTCTGAATTTTCGTCGAACCCTTTTGTACCAAGGGATCAAGATGTGTCGAGCCGATGGTAATTACCATGACAAAGAAAAAGCATCTGTGGCTAAAGCGGCAGAAATTTTAGGGATTGAACGCAGCGTGGCGGTTAGCCTGGAGTCCCTGGCCGAACTGGAAGATTCAGCGGAGCGATTGCGCCTTGCATTGTTTGAAACCGACGTTTAATTCGGGTGTAAGCATTCAGCCGTAAGCTGTCAGCCGTAAGCTGACAGCTGACCAGATTGCCGCCAAGAACATCTAAAAGAATGAGTAGCCACAGGGACGAAGAAACGATCATGGAAAATTTTGACTGGAATCAGCTTTCACTAGAGCAATTGAAGTTGCTTCAATCGAAAATAAGCAAAGCGATCGATCTTAAGAGACGCGACTTAAAGTTGACCCAATCTACTGCCAATATCACCCAAGTTTATGAGTACAAGGTAAGTTTGGCTAAGGTCTCTCCTGCTCGCCTACGTAGCTCCCTGTCTGATTATCAAAAGTGTGTTTTCATGATCAGTCTGGGAAGTAAAAACTTTGTTTATAGTGAGCGAATCGAAGCCTTGATAAAATGGATTAGCGAACAATTCAAAGCTTGCCTAGTATTAGTTGGGGACAGTTTATATCGACTGACAATCGAAGTTAGACAGGGACTTAAAGGGGATGAAGCTTGGCTGGAGGCAATTCGCACTGGAGAGACCTTTATTAATCAAAACCGTTTCTTGTTCCAGCAATACTCTGGAAGTTGTCAATTCCAGTTCCAGATGGCTTCCCAAATAGAGAAGCAATCAGAATTTGAGATGTATTACAAAGACTTTCAGGGTCTTTATCAACAGGATGAATCTTTTCAAAAGATGGTCAACTCCTTTGCCCAAACCTATCTTAATCGGGGGGAACAGTCAGAAGAAGAGGAAGTAGAGCAGCTTCTCCAAAGGCAAAAGCACCTGGCGATCACCTACCTGCTGGAAGAGTCAGCTGTGTTTACCTGCCTTGCTAAAGAAGGATGGCCAGTTTTTGTTTATCCTGGGTCAATTAAAACTTTTGAAGAAATTGCGGAAGGGTTGCACCCAGAGGTTCCTTTACCTCTCAAGCAAATGATCTGGGTCAGCCTGCGTCTTAAAAGGAAGGCTACTGCTGGAGAAAGCATCTAAGGGCTTTGAGGTCAATGGTGGTTGCAGAATCGGGAATCGGGAATCGGGAATCGGGAATCGGGAACAGGGAACAGGTAAAAAATCCTGTGTACCTCATAGGTATGGAAAACGCGATAAGACAACAAGAGGTATTTGAAATTATGACTCCTGACTCGAAGTTGCTGACTTCAGCCTTTCAAAAGAAGCCATGGAATTCACCAGCCTCAAATCTTTTTCTCAATTCCTGGCGCTGAATTTTGCCGATCCCTGTTTTCGGAATCGTCTCTTTGGGAACGGGAATCAGGTAATCTGGATTTAACCCAATCGTGTTCACAACGGTTTTCCGAATTTTCGCCATGCACTGCGTTTAAGGAATTATCGTCAGTATCAGTAGCACTGAAAAAGATTGCCAATCTATCAGTATTGTCCCCAATTATCCGAACATAATCTAACCCACCACCGGGTCAAACAGCTTTAATGAGATACACCCACCAACTCAGACAGGGGTTAAATTTCATCGGGATTAATACCCATCTGTCGTAACCGTTCTGCTAATTGTTCAGCTCGTTGTTGAGCCAGTTCAGCTCGTTGGTGTTCCTGTTCAGCTCGTTGTTGAGCCAGTTCCTTCTCTTGACGTTCCTGTTCAGCTCGTTGTTGAGCCAGTTCAGCTCGTTGCCGTTCCTGTTCAGCTCGAAGACGTTCAAGTTCAGCGTCAGTGGGAATCCAATTCCCCTGTTGATCATACCAACGTAGCCACAACCGATTCAATCCCCGATATTCCCCAAACCATAGTCCTAAACCCAATTGCAACTCAGGCATCCAAAATTGGGAATTGTCTAATGTTTGTGGTTGATAGCTGCCCTCATCTAAGTGAAAGATTTGTAATTCGTTACTGACTCGGTCAAAGGTGACATAGTAGGGAATAGCTAAAATTTGCTCGTACACTTCCCATTTGGTCGGTGGTTCTCCCGTTCGTTCACTGTAACCAAGGTCTTGATCTTTGGTACTAGCAGAGAGCAATTCTATGGCCACAATTGGTCTGACCTCTTCTTGCCAGATCACATAACTCATTCTGAGCTCTCGTTCCTGGTAGAATCGGGAAATCCCCACTACAGCAAACCAATCCGGTCGTTTGTACCAAGCGGTATGGTTGGGGTCATAATATAAATTTAAGTCACTGGCCACAAAAACGCGATCGCTCTCATAATTGGGAGGGCGAAAGGTCTCACTACACAGTTGTGGTTGCCAAAGATGAAATTCGTCAGGCAAACCCGGCTCCTCGGGATCTTCACTGGGTAAATCATACATGGTGGGCAGGGTTTCTTTGGCCGGATGAGGGAGAATAACCTGCTCAAATAAGGGTTTGGCAACAGACATGAGATTACCTCAATTTTTTCCGACTCATGATTTTGATTTTAGCAACTGTCGGTAAGCATTTAGCCGTCAGCTGTCAGCTGTCAGCCATCAGCTGTGCTCCCTGTTCCCAGATCCGCTGTTCCCAGATCCGCTGTTCCCTACTCCCTACTCCCTACTCCCTACTCCCTACTCCCTACTCCCTTTTCCCTTTGCTCTATACTAATAGATAAACTAAAAAACAAATACCAATATCATGCTGGATTGGTTAGCAGTTTGGGGAATTTCTAGTGCCGGTGGCTATCTCGCCAAAGAAGTAATCGGTCCCTTGGCCAAAGAAGCTCTAGAAGACTACACCAAAGACTTTTTCAAAGAATCCATCAAAGACTATACTGGACTATCCGATCAAACTACCCAGAAAAAACTCTTCGGTAAAGCCTTAAAAGAATTTGTAGCCTTAGTTGAAAAGGAATTGGAAGATGCTGACCTATCCAAGCAAGAATTGAAACAGTATACTAAACCCCTCAAGCAGTATATTAAAAACAAATCCATTAAAGCTATCCTGGGAAGTGCCTTTAGATATGGCTGTCAACAAATAGATACTGAGACATTAGCCAACACCTGGTTTGAGCTTAAGTTATTACCATTACCGGAAGAATTTCGTTGGAAGTATATTGCTAGACAGTATCTCAAGCAAGTACAAACTATCATCCGAGAATCCGATCAGTTACGGCCTATCCGAGATTCCCAAACGTTGGATGCGATTAGCCCGAAGGGCTACGCTACGCGATCGCAGAAAACACTAAAGCTACCGCAGGCATTATCCCAGACTTTGACTTAAGCACCTATCAAGAAGCACTCCTAGAGCGCTACGGTAATCTGGGCTTGGATAGTTTAGATACCAGTGGCTATGCCTATAACGAACTAAAACTCTGGACGATATTTATCCCCCAAAATGTGCGAGAGATTCATGACCTGATGCCGTCAGCTATTCATGAACTTCCTAAAGATTATTATAGACAACTAGGAGACAGTGGTCAACTAGACATAGCAATTGATATAGAGGAGTTTAAACGAGCTAAAGACGCTTATCATCAACAGCCAATTAAATCTGTATTGGCTGTTATTAATGACTCTCAAGGCTATCCCTATTTGGTGGTTTTAGGAGACCCAGGATCCGGTAAATCTACCTTGCTGCAATATTTAGCATTAAATTGGGCAAGAACGGATCTGACTACTGCCCTTTCTCTACCAATTCCCTTACTGATTGAATTACGCACCTATATCCGCAATCGCGATAGTGGACAGTGTAATAACTTCTTGGAATTCTGCCATCAAAGCAGTGGAGCGATATGTCATCTCAATCAACATCAACTGCATCACCAGTTAAAGGCTGGTAAAGCTTTAGTGATGTTTGTTCGCGTAGCGTGGCCAACGGCCATGGCTTGGATGAAGTCTTTGAGCCAGGGAAACGAGAAGATCTGATTACAGATATTCATCGCTTTACCAATACCTATCCTAAGGTAAGAGTAATTGTTACATCTCGCGTCATTGGTTATAAACCCCAACGGCTACGGAATTCTGAATTTCGTCATGTTATGCTCCAAGAATTGGAGTCGGAACAAATTCAAACCTTTATCCACCACTGGCATGAGTTAACTTTTACTAATCAAGCCGATAAAGTTAGGAAACGGGAGCGCTTACAAAAAGCAATTGAGACATCCTCCCCGATTCGACAACTGGCGCAAAATCCCCTATTATTAACTATGATGGCAATCCTGAACCGCAATCAAGAATTGCCTCGTGACCGCTCTGAACTCTACAACCAAGCTTCTCGGTTACTGCTCCATCAATGGGATGTGGAGCGAGCATTACTAGAAGATAATCGTCTTGATCCGAAGACGATTGATTATAAAGATAAGCAACAGATGCTGGGAAAAGTGGCATATTTCATGCAGGGAAATCAAGCAGGGTTAGCGGGAAATCTGATTAGTGGAGAGGATTTAGAAAGGATTATCAAAGATGAGCTGAAATTACGGGAGGTTACTAATCCCAGAGCCGTTGCTAAGGTAATGATTAATCAGTTGCGCACCCGCAATTTTATCTTGTGTTTCATGGGAGCCGATTACTACGCCTTTGTGCATCGGACATTTTTGGAATATTTCTGTGCTTGGGAATTTGTCAGTAAATTTGAAAAAAAACAGGAAATTTCCCTAGAACATTTGAAAAACGAGGTATTTGGTAAACACTGGCAGGATGAATCTTGGCATGAAGTGATCAAGTTGATTGTGGGCATGATTGATTCCAAGAAAGGTGGAGAGATTATTGAGTATTTGATGGCAAAAGATGGAGAAGGGGATAAGTTTCATAATTTATTTCTGGCAGGGGATTGTTTGTCTGAAGTCAGGAATCGGTATGATATTAAATCAACGGATACTGAATTACTGAATTGCTTCAAAGACTTAATTCACTATGATCTAAATTATGATTATAAAAAGTATGAATATCAGGGATTCTTAGTCCGTTATATACGCACTACAGCTGTTGTAGGAGTAGCCACCCATTGGCAAGACCATCGAGATACCTTACCCCTACTTCAAGTATCGGCTCGCTCCGATACTGATTCGGATGTGCGAGGTACAGCAATTTACCAGTTAGCTCAATGTTACCAAGACCATCGAGATACTTTACCCCTACTTCAAGTATCGGCTTGCTCTGATCAGCATTGGTGGGTGCGAGGTATTGCAATTGAACAATTAGCTCAAGGTTACCAAGACCACCCAGATACCTTACCCCTACTTCAAGAATCCGCTCGCTCTGATCAGATTTCGTGGGTGCGACGTACAGCACTTGAACAGTTAGCTCAAGCTTACCAAGACCACCGAGATACCTTAGCCCTACTTCAACAATCCGCTCGCTCTGATAAAAATTCGTCGGTGCGACTTACAGCAATTGAACA
>NZ_JAAHHE010000314.1:0-7009 GCF_010692525.1 Moorena sp. SIO3B2 | reverse complement strand
TAGTAGTGGTGGAAAACTCAGTAATTTCGACTTCAGCAGTACGAGCGGTGACAGCATCCAGGTTACCACGCAGTCGAGCTAGTTCCAGGGTAAACTCGCCTTGCAAACGCTGGATTGCCTCTAGATCCTCTTTAAAGTAGGACGATGCCAAATTGGGAGCTACAATTATCTTACTGAGCTGATCGAAACAGGCATTGAGAGCAGCAGCAAATTCATAACGGTTGAGGGGACGATTGCCACGATAGCTACTGTCAGGATATCCTGCCATACAACCGTAGCGCTCTACGATGGATTGTAAGGCTTGGAATGCCCAATCTGTGGGCTGGACATCCGATAACTGGGATACTGATGTGACCTGATCCATCGGATCATCTGTCTGTTCGATATTGGGTTCGAGATTGGGAGTTAGTTCATTCTCAAACTCTTGTGTAGTTGTTGGTAATTCCGTTATTGGTGATCCTGGGAACAACTGGGAAACAGGTGTCACCTGCTCCATCACTCCCACAGAGATGGGGGGAAGTAACTCTACTGCTACGGATAATTCCTGAGCTGTTGTTGACTTTGGTTGAGATTCATTGGCTAGACCATTGGGAGTTAGTAAAAATGCTGCAGCGATCGCAGCTGGAGTTACATGGGGCAAGCTCCAAGTCAGTTTGGGCATTGGTTAAATAGTTCACTTTTCACACCGAAAACATTGATATAATGGCGCAAATCTTAGCAATTTGCCCAGTAGGGTGATGGTAACAGGGGTAGGTTTTTAGATTAGGGTCAAAGGGGAAGTGTTGGAAGTGTGGGGGGTGAGGAGTTAGATATCCAACCGCTATTTTTACACTCAAACTGATTCGAACTGGCTTATACCGCTTGTCTTATGAATAACCGCTTACGTCAATTTTATCAATTTTTTTTTGCAGAATGTAGTCTTAGCTATATTGGTGGCATTGCTGAATCAAGGAATGAATATGAGTGGGGTGGGCATTCTGCCTGCCCGAAAATATCAGGAACAGGCAAGATGCCCATTCTACAAACTCTTAAAATTATTCCATTATTAAGCAACGCCAAAAAAACACTATATGTTGAATGAAAATGAATTGTCAACAAGCACAATAAAGCAGGGTTTATTGAGAACTATCCCTGGTTTATTGACAAGATGCGTTTAGGGAGCATGTCAAATTCGCAGAACAAATGTACTAAAATAACTCATGACCGCTACTCAAGTCCCGAAAACACTGTAGTTCAAGCGTTCTTACAAAATTGACCTGCTCCCCCTGGGAGTTTCGATGGACAAGCAATGGGATAAAGTATTATGCTGTCAGCCAATTTGACCAATGAAGAGGATCAAAAAAGAAGAATCAAACACATGGAATTTGTTCAAGCTGTAATCTAACGAATGGCTAGCAACTCTTTCCAAATCAAGGGGTGGAGCATAACTATTGTTACAGCGCTTTTCGCTTTAGCAGGAGCGACTACCAAGCCTATCTTTATTCGTAACCATTCAGCCGTCAGCTTATGCGTCTTAGCGTCGAAGCCTGTGCCACGCTAATTGAGGTGCATGCAGCCGTGATAACTGCAGGGGGTCGGATTAGTAAAACGAGCAGGAATTTTCAATCAGCCGTAGGAGCATCCCGCAGCTTTTTTACTACCTCCCGTTAATTAGCTGACGGCTGACTGCTGATAGCTGAATGCTTACGTTGAGCCAACGGTTTTTCAGCCTGTAATCTATGATTTATTCTACATTGCTTTTGATGATGATTTCGGAGTCTTATAGAAAATATTTTTACGGCTAAAAGCGCGCTGTTTACTTTCATACCAGGTCATTATACGCGGGGTTTTCAGTGGCTATACTCCTAATAAAATACCAGTTTAAAATCATAAACTGGGATAAACTCAATTAATCATTATTAACCCAGACTATTGGGCAATCTCAATGTTTTACTTATTTCTTTAATTACCCTTGTCGCTGGTACCTTCATCTGATACACAACGGTTGCATTGATACTGTCCTAGGAAAAGTTCCAATACTTGCGTATTTCCTCCTCCTCCTACTACCCCTTTCAGGTCGTCTACTGACAACTTTAGGAGGTCGGTTTCTTGGCTAGGTCTGGTTTCTAGATTTTTGATATTTATTTTTTCTTTCATGTTTGCTTTACACTCCGAATCAAGTTGGTGTAATCTATGAGGAATTGGTCAAAGTTACAGAACATTTGAAATTCAGTTCCTTTGATCAAGCTCTGATAACAGATTAATTGAACTTTGTGAATGAAATGTGAATATGCATCTGGTCTTAGAGCTGATTTGTAAAGTAAATCTTAAGAAGTCTGAAAGCCTTGCTATGATTGTCTTTTAGGTATTAAATCTGAGGGGGTGACATGAGCCCTGAAAAGCCCACTAGATAAGGCTTTGATGCCAATGAGCTATGGCTTGATACAGTGGTAAATTGACCGAAGACCCTGAGGGCGCAAGCCCCTGGATTCTATCCATGGGGTTAGCCCGAACGGGAATTTATTCCCTAACTATTTGGGAACTTTAGCATATTTGGATTCGGCAAAGCCGACGCTGCGCGAACGACTATAATAGTAAGTAAGGAAACTACACCAAAGGAGGTGAGAATAGAGTGCTGGTAATGGAGTTCAAGGCTGTCTTAAAAGAGCCTCAAAAAGTAGCAATAAATGAAGCTATTAGGACAGCTCGCTTTGTTAGAAACAAGGTACTCCGATTCTGGATGGATAATCGTGGGGTCGGGAAGAAAGAACTCTATCGCTACAACACTCAGTTAAGAGAGGAATTTGAGTTTGTAAAGCATCTTAACAGTCATGCTTGTCAAGCCTCTGTTGAGAATGTGGAACGTTCTATCAAACGCTTCTTTGACAATTGCAAGAAAAAGGTTCCTGGCAAGAAGGGATATCCTAAGTTCAAAAAGCATTCTCGGTCAGTAGAATACAAGCAATCTGGGTGGAAATTATCCCCAGACAAAAAGTCTGTCAAGTTCACCGATAAGAAAGGGATAGGCCAAGTTAAACTCAAAGGCAATTGGGACTTGTGGCGCTTAGACCAGAAACTCATAAAACGGGTTCGCATAGTCCAAAGAGCTGATGGTTACTACATTCAGTTCTGCGTAAAAGTTGATAATAAATCTGAGCCGTTACAAGCTACTGGTTGCAATGTAGGTCTAGATGTAGGACTGAAAGAGTTTTACACAGACTCCGATGGATACGCAGAACCTAATCCTAGATTCTATCGAAAAGGTGAAAAACGTTTAAAATTTTATCAACGCCGAGTTTCCCGGAAAAAGAAAGGCTCCGCTAACCGTAAGAAAGCCATTAATAAGCTAGGTAGACAACACCTCAAGATAAGTAGGCAGCGTGAAGAACATGCGAAGAGAGTTGCACGTTGCGTAATCCGGTCTAACGACTTGGTCGCCTATGAAGACTTGAGAGTGAAAAACCTGGTCAAAAACCATTGTCTAGCTAAGTCTATTAATGATGCAGGTTGGTATCAATTCCGGAAGTGGTTAGAATATTTTGGCGAAAAGTTTGGGAGAATTACTGTCGCAGTAAACCCTGCTTATACTAGCCAGAATTGCTCGGCATGTGGCGCAGTAGTGAAAAAGTCACTGTCAACTCGAACCCATGTTTGTAAATGTGGATGTGAGTTAGACAGAGACCATAACGCCGCAATCAATATCTTAACGAGAGCCTTGAGTACGGTGGGGCACACCGGAACTAAAATCAACGCTCGGGGAGACTCGACCTCTACTCTGCTTGGTTCCGACCTGGTTGAGCAAGTTGAATCGCTGAACCGAGAATCCCCTGGCTTATAGCCATGGGGAGTGTCAACCTCGATTCATTGTCTTGATGCAGTCGCTCATGGGGGAAACCACGGCAGTCGCTCATGGGGGAAACCACGGCAGTCGCTCATGGGGGAAACCCCCAAGACCGCACTGGCTCCCCAAGACCGCGCTGCCTCCCCAAGACCGCGCTGCCTCCCCAAGACCGCGCTGCATCGCTTTCTGGAAGCTTAAACCCTTATAACTACGTGCAGTGTCAGCCCAAAACACCATGTATCTTTCAGGTGCGACCCGTGGCGAATTTAATTCGCCAAGGTCAAGCGCACCTGAAGTAACTTATGGGCTGAAATGACTACCGAGTAAGGATTTCAGCTTGCATGTCACCCCCCCAGGTATTAAATAGTTCAATTGTTATATTTTAGCGCAAGCCTTATCCTACAAGGATTACAGCGAGTTTACGAATCAGCTCTCAGGCAAAATTCAGGAAATTACGCAGTGCTTAACAACAGTTAAAGTATATTAAAGTATAGTTAGGGAAAGAGTAATAACTTAGTTGACGATTTAAGGTATAACACGATACTATCAGTATGTTGTTAATTGTAGTTAGGTGAGCGGCGTACCTCAAACCAAACAAAAGCTGATGAGTATCTAGGGGTTAACGTCAGCACACTAGCCCGATGAAAAAATCAATCATCCCGACTTATGCAACGAGCCTTCAAAACCAAATTAAAACTGAATAACAAACAAAAAACCTTGATGGCTCAACACGCTGGGTATTCTAGGTGGCTATGGAACTGGGCTTTAAACCTGTGGAAGGAAGCCTATAAAGCTGGACTCAAACCTTCAGCCAATAAGTTGAAAAAGTTCTATACTCATCATGTGAAGCCTCAGTATACCTGGCAGTCCACATTAAGTTCTAGGGTTTACCAATTTGCTTTCATGCACTTAGGAGAAGCATTTAGTCGATTTTTTCAAGGGATTGCTCAACATCCTAAGTTTAAGAAAAAAGGTAGAAATGATAGCTTTACCCTAGATAATTGCGGTAAGCTCATGAAGTTTTCAGGGACTCGGTTAAAACTTCCTTTCTTGGGATGGGTTAGTACCTATGAACCAATACCTGAAATCCAGACAAAGCGAATCACAATCAGTCGAGTAGCAGATTATTGGTATATTTCGCTAGCCTACGAATTTGAGCCTGAATATACCCCAAAGTCCAGAGAATATCTAGGTGTAGATGTTGGGATTAAAGTTTTAGCGACTTGCTCTGATGGGACCGTATTTCCTAACCCTAGAGCCTATAAGCAAGCTCAGAAAAAATTAACTCGACTTCAACGAGAACTATCTAGAAAAAAAGTTGGTTCTGTCAACAGAAAGAAGACCAAGCTAAGACTGGCTAAAACTCATCAGCATATCGCTAACATCCGGAAAGATGCCATTCACAAGTTAACCTCTTGGCTTTGCAAAAACCACGCAGTCATTGGGTTAGAAGATTTGAATGTTTCCGGTATGCTGAAAAACCATAAGGAACGCGGGTGCCATTGCTGATTCTGCTTTGTCTGAAATTCGTCGTCAAGTCGAATACAAGTCGGAGTGGTACGGATCAAAAACAGTGTTTGCGGATAGATTTTATCCATCAACAAAAACCTGTTCAAGTTGTGGCCACATCCAGGAAATGCCACTCAAAGAACGAGTTTTTAATTGCGAAGCTTGCGGTGAAGTTCGAGATCGTGATTATAATGCTAGCCTCAATTTAGAACGATACGCCGAGAGCTACTCGGTTTGAGCCTGTGGAATAGGAAGTGCCGACACCCTATGAAATGCCAGGTAACTGGAAAGAAGCAGGAAGGAAACATTAATACGGTTTATACCGTGTTGTGTCAGTTTTCCGTAGCAGTAATAGGTAATATGCAACAGCGGATATGGTAACAAAACTATGTCTTAACCTTTACTTCGACTGCTATACCAGTAAACTTTCAACCTTCAACATCCAACATCCAACATTCAACCTCCAACATTCAACCTTCAACATTCAACCTCCAACATTCAACCTTCAACAGTTAACCTTCAACCTCTAACCTTCAACCCTCAACCGAATAAACCCTTCCTTTCCAAGCACCACCCCGTCCTTGCCAATGTCGCCATGCTGAATCTATGGTCATTAGGGTATAGAGCAACCCGATCCCAGGTAAACAAAATCCCAGCAGAGGAGAACATTGATAGAGGCGCAGTGTCGGTAAGTAACCTAAAGCCATCAGCAACCATGTCACAAAGGATGCGATCGCATTCAGCCAATGTCCAGTCAAAACACTAAGGATCAAACCAATCGGGGCTACTAGATAAATTAACGTCATTGCCATCACCGTACCCACTAATAGCCATGGGGAATACTCTAGTTGGGTAAAAGCCGTGCGAGCAATCATGTTCCAGATACTCGCTAAAGAAGGATATGGTCGTAAGCTGCGAGTTGATTGACTTAGCCCTAACCAAATGCCACCAAGGCCAGAAAGGGAACCAGAGGAAGATCTGGACTGATTACTGGATTTAACTGCTTGAGCTAGGGCACAATCATCGATTAATGCTTGACGCACTACCTCAATCCCACCGATGCGGTTTAAGGCTTGATGGCGAATTAAAATACATCCTCCAGCGGCAGCCGCAGTAGATTTTGTGGGGTTATTGACCCAAGCAAAGGGATACAGTTTTTGAAAGAAGAAGACAAAGGCAGGAATCAGTAGTCGCTCCCAAAAGTCTTGGCATCTGAGCAACACCATTAGGGAAACTAGATCCAAGTGTTCTATCTCGGCTTTGGTAAGCAGTTGACGGAGATTGGCTGGATCATGCTCTATATCAGCATCGGTAAATAAAAAATAATCTGGGGCTGGGGTTTGCTGCTGCCCATAACGAATGCCTTGTTCTAAGGCCCAGAGTTTACCAGTCCAACCAGGGGGTAACTCTTGACCGGATAATACTTCTAGTTGGAATCGTTGGGAGGATTGCTTGCTTTCCTGGGCAAGGGCTTGAGCAATGGTCGCTGTTTGATCAGTGCTTTGGTCATCCACTACAATCACCGTCAAGCAGCCAGGATAGTCTTGAGCTAAAAGCGATCGCAATGTCGTGGGGAGCAACTCAGCTTCATTACGAGCTGGAATTACAGCACAAACCTTGGGTAATGATTCCCCTTGACCTACAGACCTGGTAGGGAATTTCTCTATAACCAGCCGTTGG
>NZ_JAAHHE010000313.1:0-7089 GCF_010692525.1 Moorena sp. SIO3B2 | reverse complement strand
CGCAACACAGTTAAAGCGTGACTTAAACGAGTTTCATAATAGGATGAAGCAGTTTTCCAATCCATTTTTCCAATTTATTTTATAGCGTTTATTGCATGTATGAGGTACAGTAAGCAACCTCAAAGTCTCCCTTTTTAAGGGAAACGGGGGATCCCTTGGTACTTCATGGGAAACAGAATTGCTATAATTACTTAAGCGCAGATGAAATTTTCTAAACCATATATTTTGATAAGACGACCAATTTTATCGATTTTCGCATCACCATCAGGTAGATTCTTTCTAAGCTCGAACTTTGTTGTTTTACCAATTATATTCTCACCCCCAGGAATTATCAGCTGGATGTAGGCATCTTCCTTACTCGAATAATTAATACTATCCGGACTGAGCTTGAGGTTTACTTTTTGGTCAATAGCTTCAACTGAAGCATCACATAAAAAATAAGACGCAGACAATATAAGTTCTTTAACACGATTTGAGGGAATCAGATAATCTTGATTCAAGCCACTTAATTGATCAGAAGGAACAACTAAGCACAAAATAGAGTATTGTTGTGTAGAGTCTTTTAGTGGCGGTGACGGTGGTGGTGTATTTGGCTCTGGTTTTTCTTGGGTTTTAAAAATCACTGGTTTCAGAAAAGCGTAGGAGCCAATAACTATAAGAGAGATGAAAAGTATAAAGTATACTTTCAACCAAAGCTCAGGAGTAACTCGTAAACACTGCGTCAACGGATCTTCTTCTGGCAACGGCTTATCTAATACTTCTTTACATAATACTTCTAATACTCTATCCATATTATTACTCCAATCATTGTCATCATCGTCAATGAAATACTTTTTAAAAAACTGCAAGTCTTGTTTGATGGTCGAATCCTGAGTTATATTGAAATGCTCACAGATTTTCTGGTAGTTGTCTGGAGACAGCTTGCTGATGGCTGTATACATACAACCCTTATCGGTTGAGTTGCAGTATTCCTTAATTTCACGATAAACTTCGTCGAAGCGACTTCGAGATTCTTTATCCATTTGGTTATCATACTCTTTTAAGGAAAATTGGAATATTGATAAAGTTGCTCCCCTAGCTTACAGAATAGAGGGAAACTACCTCAGCACTTTTCCAGCTTTCTTAATATTTTCCTTAAGTTGTTTAGCTTCCTGGTGTAGCGGATTCCAGATCGATAAGTCTTTTTGTAAAGATAGTTGAGCTTGATCATAGGCTTTATCTAGCCGCTCTTGATAACGGTCTACAATTTCTTTTTGAGAAGACTCAACCTTTTTTATAAACTTATTCATTTGACAGATAAACCAATCCGCCACCTGACTATAAATTTCTATTTCTGCCTGATTTTTTTGCCATAGCCAGTGTTTATTGATGTCTTCTATTTTGGGTAACTGAGCATTATCACTAGAGCGTGTTTCTTGTTTAATCGTCTTTACTTTTCTTTTAAATAAAAATAAAGTTCGCTTGAGTTCCGTAACTTCAACGTCTTCTAGCCATGTGCCTTCTATAATTGCGAATCCAGCTTCAAACTTAAATTTTGGCTCAGGTATACTATCAATTATCTCAAGTTCTGATCTCGAAAAGCTAATCGCTAAATTGGGGGCAATATTCCCCATTCCTTCCTCAAGAAGAGACAGGTAATAATCCAATAAAGTCTTCAAGCCATCAACTACCCCTTTCATCTCTCGATCTAATATTTGTTTGACAGCTTCATTCATCAGACCCTTTAATGCACTAGTCAATTGATTGAGTTTATCATTAAGCTTCCTTAAATCTTTTTTCTCTTGCTCAGTACGTGCTTCGATCTTATTCCCATTTTTAGTAGGATATTCTAAATCAATTAAATCTCTAATTACTCCTTCTAAAAGATTCAACTTGTCCGGATCAGCTGCTTGAAGCACTTTGCTATCTAAACAGATTTTTCCTGTATCCAAAGACTCAACCGTTGGCGTCAATATTTCTTTTACTACTGCTTGCTCTACTCCTCTTCTCCATCGATAGAGCAGTATTAAACTGTTTGCGCGCTCTTGGTAGTCTCCTTGCCTGAGTTCTTCAATGATACTTTCGACAATTTGCTCCAACTCATTCCTAGGATCTGAAGTAGTATCTGAAGAGTTATTATCCTCGGAAAAACTTTGATCGCTCTCTTCTCTAAAACCCTTTAGAGCATTTTCAATTTTTTCAAAAGGGTCTCTTAGTTCTTGAGCTTTTTGTGAAATAAACTGACTGATGTCTTGCCGAATTTGGGCAATAGTCTCACATTCTTTTTGGTAGTCTTCTTCTTTACTATTAATGAAGGCATAAGTGGTTTGTATAGCCCACTCTGCTACGGCATTACCTGCTTTAGCTTTAAAGCGGTCTACAATTTGCGGAATAACTAATTGTGGAAAGTTTTGATCGATATGCTCTTTCAGGTATTTGTGAAATTCCTCTGCGTAAGAGGCTTCCCAAACCTTCTCGGCAACACGGTGGCGCTGATGGTTTTCCCATCGCTCTACTTTTCTGGGTAAATCTTCTATAATATCTTTGGGAATTAAGAATTTAAAGCGATCGTCTATTTTTTCAAATGCTTGAGTACTTTTTTGCTGATTATAACTCTTCATTTGAACCGACAATAGAGCTGGCAATGCACTCATCTTGATGACTTGTAGAGCACTAATATCTTCTTGATATTCTTCTAGCTCCTTGGTTAACTTTTGTTTGATATTGTGAACAGTTCTTTTGAAAAAATCTCTTTCACTATCCGGCCAATCTTTGTCATCCCGAAACACATCAATTCGATTCAGAACAAAGAGCATCCGGGCTGGTTAGCCTCCTAGTTCTTTGACCTGATCAACCACTTCTTGGAGTAACTGACTAACAGTATCTTTATTGATTTCTGCACTATTATAGGTAACTATACATAAGGCTTCTTTACATTTTCTAATCACAGAAGCATTCCCTTCATCACCCACATGGGCTAAACCGGGAAGATCCATGATTCGCACTTTGGTTTTTTCAGGCAAATCAAGCAGGTTAGGATCGGCTACAAGCCGGAAAGGATAATATATCGTTGCTTGTGGACAAGCAACACTGGTTTTTTCGTCTCGATTAGCTTGAAGATAGGACTTCATGACTTGGTCTAAACGGTCATAAATGTCTTCGTCGGTAAGATTGCGCCATTCTCCACATTCCCAAAGTGCCCCTGGGGTCTGATCAATTTTCAGAGATTTCGTTTCACTGTATTCTACAATCACAACCCCTGCACTCATTTCTTGTACAGCAACTGGGAGAATTTCTGTGCCACACAAGAAGTTGACCAGGGTACTTTTACCACTGCTAGTTGTCCCGGTTGTCGCTAAGGTAAGAACCGGTTCACTGAGTTCTTTAACTAATTCACTTACCGCCACCTGGAATTGGCTGTTTAAATCTTCGAGTTCACTGTAGTATTCTGGGGGTAACTGCTCACGGATATGCTCATGAAAACTCCCCCATTCCTGGTAAACATTCCCGATTGATTCTTCAACAGCTTCAAACGTCTTTTTGATGTTGCTTCTCATTATCCTCAAAGCCTTTAGTGTTGAGTTGTAACGATGGTAAAG
Organism: Moorena sp. SIO3B2; assembly: GCF_010692525.1. NCBI lineage: Bacteria > Bacillati > Cyanobacteriota > Cyanophyceae > Coleofasciculales > Coleofasciculaceae > Moorena > Moorena sp. SIO3B2. The sequence continues at coordinate 3,511 of NZ_JAAHHE010000313.1, read as the reverse complement.
CACCCTAGAGTTCGTGTTTATTTTTACCTAATTATTTAGTTAGCTTTTGAATAACTATTACTATAATAATAGCGTTTTTTAACCCAAATTTGTCAAGGTAACTGGCAAATTGAAATATTTCTTAATCTAGGCAAAGACATAGCGCTACGGGCAAGGCAACAGGCAACAGGCTAAATTTTAGCATAACAGCTTTTCAACTTGTATCAATTTCCTAACCTGAATGGGTAGTGCTTTAAATGAGATGTAAACCTAAAAGGTATTTTTTGACTGTCCCATAAAACTCCAGACCTCTTTACCCTATTGCCTTTTGCCTATTGCCTTTTGCCTTTTTAAGCAATCCCTGTGTTTACAACCCAGATATAAACCCGCTGATTATGTCTGTGATGGACTGGTGGTTTCAGGGTCTAAGGGATTATCTGAGGTGGATTTCTGGGTAATCCAAGCGGTAATAATGTGAGAAAGTAGTCCGACTGGTCCTGCAAATAAACATAGAATTAAGGAGTGAATAGTCCAAATACCAGCCTGTTGCCCTTGCCAGTAAATCCAACGGCCTACAAACAAGTCCAGAACTAGGAAGTGTATCCAGCCAGTAGCAGCAACGGTTTCGTCACTAAAGAAACGGGCAATATCGGCTAACTGAGGATTCGATAAGGCTTGGGCGGATTCTGGTGTAATGCTATTAATAAATAGTTGACACTCCCCGTCCTAAAGGCGCGGGGATTCTTCGATCATAGACTCGGCTTGCTGAACCTGGCCGGAACCAAGAACAGTAGAGGCTAAATCTCCCGAAGCGTTCGGATCTATGATCCAGGTTCCGGTGTGCCCCACCGTACCCAAGGCTTTTTTAAGGATATTGACTGCGGCGTTATGGTCTCTGTCCAACTTACAACCACACTTACAAATGTGAGTTCTAGTTGATAATGATTTCTTCACTACTTCGCCGCATTCTGAGCAGTTTTGGCTTGTATAAGCAGGATTTACTGCTACAGTCACTCTGCCAAACTTAGTTCCAAAATGCTCCAGCCATTTCCTGAATTGATACCAACCAGCGTCATTAATAGACTTAGCAAGACAATGATTCTTTACTAGATTCTTGACTCTTAAATCTTCGTAAGCGACCAGGTCGTTAGACCGGATTACGCAACGTGCCAGTCTCTTAGCATGTTCTATGCGCTACGCGCAGGCTTCGCCAACACGCTGCCTACTTATTCTAAGATGATGCCTTCCTAGTCTGTTAATGGCTTTCTTGCGGTTAGCAGAGCCTTTCACTTTCCGAGATACTCGACGTTGATAAAACTTTAAGCGTTTTTCGCCTTTCCTATAGAATCTAGGATTTGGTTCTGTGTTTCCGTCAGAGTCAGTATAGAACTCCTTTAGTCCCAAATCTAGACCAACGTTTCTCTTAGAAGGGTCTAAGTCTTCTTTTATGTCAACTGCTACGCAAAATTGAACATAGTAGCCATCAGCGCGTTTAATTATCCTTACTCTTTTGATTTGTTTTTTGTCGAATTGCCACAAATCCCAAGTTCCCTTGAGCTTGAGCTTTCCGATGCTTTTCTTGTCACTGAAGGTGATAGCCTTATTATCAGAGGATAGCTTCCAACCAGACTGCTTGTACTCTACAGACCGGCAATGTTTTTGAAATCTAGGAAAGCTCTTTTTTCCAGGCTTGTTCTTTTTGCAGTTGTCATAAAATCGAACAATCGATGACCATGCACGTTCAGAAGCTGCCTGTCGTGCTGTTGAGTTCAGCTCATTAGCAAAAGGGAATTGCTTAGCCAGTACTTTACAATACTTACTAAGGTCATATTTCCCAGTCCCTTTATTGTCCATCCATAAACGAAGACAAGAATTGCGAACAAATTTAACTGTCCGAATAGCTTCATCTATGGCTTTGTATTGACTTTCTTTCCCGTAAGCTTTGAACTCAATTATGATCATTGACCTAAGGTCACGCTCCGCGAACGCCGAATCGCATTAATCTGTTGTGTTAATCTGTGGTGTTAATCTGTTCTGGTTCAGTTTCCATAGTTGGATGTTGCTTAGACCAATAACATTGTCATTGCTCGTCCCAAACCCGATCACTGGGCAGATTTTACTATTAGGTCGCCCCTGGGGATAATTTTAAACAAATTCCACAGGTCTTGTGGAATTTACGGTATAAATATTCAACGGTGAAGGTTAAACAAATAAATTATAATAAATCCGATGATTAACAACCATGACGGCTCTCTAGCCACTACACTAAAGCAACGGCGTCAAAAATTGGCTCAGCTGGTGGATTTTCCAGTAATTCTCTGGTCTGGACATCCTAGTCCTCGGAATTTCCGAGCCAATTCGTTCCCGTTTCGGGCTAGCAGTCACTTCTTGTATTTTGCTGGTTTATCCCTAACTAATGCAGTAATTGGCCTCAATGATGGCAAACTGGATTTATTCATGGATAAGCCAGCCCCTGGTAGTGCGTTGTGGCACGGAGAAACCCCTTCACCTGAGGAAATTGCTGAGATGATTGGGGCTGATCGGGTTTTTCCCCTCTCAGAATTGCAATTGCATTCTCAGGGAGCAGCAACCATTGCTGTTCAAAATCCCACTACTTACAGCCAACAACAGGAATTATTAGGTCGTGCTGTGGGACCCGCTGATGCTCCAGAAGGGATTGACTTGGATTTAGCAAAAGCAATAATATCCCTACGGTTATACCATGACGAGGGGGCATTATCGGAGTTGCGCCAAGCCGCTGAGGTTTCGATAGCTGCTCATAAAGCCGGAATGGCAGCTACTCCCAAGGCTAAACTGGAAGCGGAAGTGCGGGGGGCGATGGAAGGGGTAATTATTTCCCATAATATGACCCGTGCTTACACAAGTATTGTTACGGTTCATGGGGAAGTGCTCCACAATGGTGAGTATCACCATTCCCTGCAACCAGGAGATTTACTGCTGGCGGATGTGGGAGCAGAAACCCCTATGGGTTGGGCGGCGGATATTACCCGTACTTGGCCGGTGACTGGAAAATTTTCCCCTACTCAGCGGGATATATATAATGTCGTCAAAGAAGCCCATGATTTCTGCATCAAGAATCTTTACCCTGGGGTGGAATATCGAGAGATTCATATGACAGCAGCAGGGGTAATGGCTGAGGGATTGATAGATTTGGGGATTCTGCGAGGAGACATCTCGGATTTAGTAGCAATGGATGCCCATGCTTTATTCTTTCCCCATGGTGTTGGTCATTTGCTGGGATTAGATGTCCATGATATGGAAGATTTAGGGGATTTGGCAGGGTATGCACCAGGACGGGTAAGAAGCGATCGCTTTGGCTTGGGCTTCCTGCGACTAGACCGACCCTTGGAAGCAGGGATGTTGGTGACAATTGAACCAGGATTCTATCAAGTTCCAGGGATTTTGAATGACCCGGAGCGACGGTCAACCTACAAAGATATGGTGGATTGGGATAGATTGGCACAATTTGATGATGTGCGGGGAATTCGGATTGAAGATGATGTGTTGATTA